>NZ_JBKEAE010000009.1:0-46036 GCF_047971885.1 Tropicimonas sp.
GGCGGCGCCGGACGCGCCTCCAGTTCGGCAACGGTCCGCTCCAGGCGCGCCAGCTTCTCCTCGGCGACCTGCGCCCGTTCCTCGCAGGCGGCGGTACGGTCGGCCAGCATCAGCCCGGCCATCAGCAGCATCCGCTCGCCCGGCATGCGGCCGATCTGGCTGACCATGCCCTGCGCCTCGCGGTCCAGCATGGCGGCGGCAGAGCGCAGGTACTGCTCCTCGCCCTCCTGACAGGCGACGGCGAAGGTCTTGTTGCCGATCGTGATGCTCAGTTCAGGCATTGGACGCCTCCCTGACAAGCGGTTCGACAAGGGCAATCAGATCGTCAAGTTCGGTGCGGTCGGCCTTGCGTTGCGCCTCGCTGTCGCGAAGCTGCGCTTCAAGGTCGGCAATCCGCTGCTGCTGTTCGTCGCGGGCGGATTTCAGCCCGTCGAGGCGCTCGTGCAGCTTTTCGGACGCGGCCGCCTCGGCCTCCAGCGCCTGGGCGACCCTGGCAAGCTCGGCCTCGGCGCTTTCGGCCCGTGTCCGGGCGCCCACCGCGCGTTCCTCGGCCGCCTCGAAGGCGGCGCGGGCCTGTTCCAGATCCTCCGGCGAAACGCCGCCCGTCCCCTCGAACTGCTGAACGGATCGCCCGATCCGCTCCATCGCCGATATGATCCGGCCTTCCAGTTCGGTTATTTCTTCCATCCTGCTTTCCCCGTTTTGACCGCCCGATGTGCAGGGCGCGGCACGACCCGCCCGCGAATCAGCGCCGCCGTCACATGTATCCAGCATACCCAAGAGAAATGCGGAATGCGCCCCACTTTCGCCGCCGGACGGCGAAACCCCGCTTCGAACGCGCCTTTTCACCTCACCCGTGCATCCTTGACCGCCGCTGGCGCCCCACCTACACCGCCCTGAGCCGGATTCAACGCCGCACCATGCAGCGGCGACAGAAGGAAAGGACCCGACCTTGGAAATCGCTGCACTCCGAGAATTCCACACCGACCACTGGAACAAGGCCGCCGCCATCCGCGTGCTGACCCTCGATGCCGTGGCCGCCGCCAATTCCGGCCATTCCGGCATGCCGATGGGCATGGCCGACGTCGCGACGGTACTGTTCGAAAAGCACATGAAATTCGACGCCGCAAACCCCGAATGGCCGAACCGCGACCGGTTCATCCTGTCGGGCGGCCATGGCTCGATGCTGCTCTATTCGCTGCTCTATCTCACCGGCTCGCCCGACATGACGCTGGATCAGATCAGGAACTTCCGTCAGAAGGGCGCGATCACCGCCGGGCACCCCGAATACGGGCATGCGCGCGGTGTCGAGACCACAACCGGCCCGCTCGGGCAGGGTATCGCCACCTCGGTCGGTTTCGCCATGGCCGAGGAACATCTGCGCGCCGTCTGGGGCGCCGGGATCATCGACCATCACACCTACTGCTTCGCCGGTGACGGCGACCTGATGGAAGGCGTCAGCCAGGAAGCGATCGCGCTTGCCGGGCGGCAGAAACTGTCGCGGCTGATCGTCTTCTGGGACGACAACGGCATCACCATCGACGGCCCGGTCGGCATTTCCGACCGCACCGACCAGCAGGCGCGTTTCGCCGCGTCCGGCTGGCACGTCATCTCGATCGACGGGCACGACCCCGATGCCATCGACGCGGCAATCCATCAGGCCCGCGCCAGCGACCTGCCGACGATGATCGCCTGCAAGACCCATATCGCGCTCGGCTCGTCGGCGCAGGACACCTCCAAGGGACACGGCGCGCTGACCGATCCGAAGCTTATCGCCGACACCAAGGCCGCCTACGGCTGGTCCGGCGAGGCGTTCGAGGTGCCCGCCGACATCAAGTCGGCCTGGGAGGCCATCGGCGCGCGTGGTGCCGCCGACCGCGAAGCCTGGGACGGGCGGCTCAAGGCGCTGCCCAGGGACCGGCGCGCCGCGTTCAGCCGCGCCTGGAAAGGCGAGATTCCCGCGGCGCTTGCCAGGGCCATCGACACCCACAAGGCCGAAATCAGCGCCGGCAAGCCCAAGGTCGCGACCCGCAAGGCCAGCGAAATGGCGCTTGCGGTAATCAACCCGATCCTTACCGAAACGGTTGGTGGATCGGCGGATCTGACCGGCTCGAACAACACGCTCACCGCCGACATGGGGACCTTCAAGGTCGAGAACCGCGCCGGGCGCTACGTCTATTACGGCATCCGCGAACACGGCATGAGCGCGGCGATGAACGGGCTGTTCCTGCATGGCGGCGTGCGGCCCTATGGCGGCACCTTCATGTGCTTTACCGATTACGCACGGCCGGCAATGCGCCTGTCGGCGCTGATGAAGGTCCCGGTCATCTATGTCATGACCCACGATTCGATCGGCCTGGGCGAAGACGGCCCGACCCACCAGCCGGTCGAACATCTGGCCATGCTGCGCGCAACACCCAACACGCTGGTCTTCCGCCCCGCCGATGCGGTCGAGACCGCCGAGGCATGGGAACTGGCGCTCGCCCAGAAGTCAGGCCCGTCGGTGCTGGCGCTGTCGCGCCAGAACCTGCCGACGGTGCGCACCGAACATACCAGCGAGAACCTCGTTGCCCGGGGAGCCTATATCCTCGCCGAATCCGGCGCCAGGCGTCAGGCCATCCTGATCGCCACCGGCTCCGAGGTCGAGATCGCGCTTGCCGCGCGCGAATTGCTCGAGAAGGAAGGCATCGGAACGCGCGTCGTCTCGATGCCCTGCATGGAACTGTTCGCCGCCCAGCCCGAGGATTACCGCAAGAAGGTCCTGCCGGGCACCGGCGTGCGCGTCGCCATCGAGGCCGGCGTGCGCCAGTGCTGGGACCAGTGGCTGACCGGCGAACGCGGCCGTTCCGCCAAGGCGGATTTCGTCGGCATGGACGATTTCGGCGCCTCGGCGCCGGCCGAAACGCTCTACAAGCAGTTCGGCATCACGCCCAGGGCAACGGTCGCCAAGGTCAAGGCACTGCTCTGAAAGACGGATCGCACCGCGGGCATCAATGCCCGCGGTGCAGTCGCAATCTGGTATTGTCCTTACACACGGTCAGTGCGTCCAGGGGGCCTTGCGGTTGGTGGCGAAATTCTCGCCGTAGCCGCGCGGGCGGATGACCGGTTTGCGCTTGTTGGATTCCAGAAGCGTATAGGCGATGCCATGCTCCCTGGCATAATCCATCGCGGCTTCTCTGGTCTCGAAACGCATCCTGATCTGACTTGCGGTATCGGCGCTGCCGACCCAGCCGGTGAGCGGGTCGATCTCGCGCGGCTCGGACGGGGCGATCTCCAGCAACCAGAGCTTCGTTTTTCCCATGCCCGATTGCATGGCGTTTCTGGCGGGCTGGTAGATTCGCGCGCGCATGGTGCCTCACTCCTAAGACTTTGCCGGGTTTATCGCGGGAAAGGGCTCGCGCTGCAAGTAGCCAATCTGTCTCGGAAAGAGGCTGCCGGCCGGGTTCGAGGGAGCGGGTGGGTGAGGTACTGCCGGCCGGCAGCCGACTTGCTGCGTGGATTAACCTTAGGTCAACATTATCGGCTTGAAAATAGTATTGTTGCGCATTTAGCCAAAATAGTTCGGTGTTTAGCCGGAAAACCCAACCAGGTAGTCCGTAATTTCACACCCAGCCGGCGACAGGCGCCGGGCGGAACGCTCCCCGCGCCACCCGCTCAATACGCCGCGTAGATTTCGGCCACCCGCCCGACCGCCAGTTCAGGCGAAAGCTCCTCGCTCTCGCCGGTCCGGCGGCAGGTCAGTTCGACGACGCCGTTCTTCAGCCCGCGCGGCCCGACCGTGATCCGCCATGGCAGGCCGATCAGATCCATGGTGGCGAACTTGCCCCCGGCCCGTTCCTCGCGGTCGTCATAGAGCGGTTCCAGCCCGCGCGCCATCAGCGCCGAATAGAGGCGCTCGCAGGCCGAGTCGGCCTCGGCGTCACCCTGCTTGAGGTTGACGATCCCGACCGGGAACGGCGTCACGCCTTCGGGCCAGATGATACCGGCCTCGTCGTGGCTGGCCTCGATGATCGCGCCTGCCAGACGCGATACGCCGATGCCGTGCGACCCCATGTGAACCGGCACCCGATTGCCCTCGCCATCGGTGACGAACGCCCCCATCGGCTCGGAATATTTGGTGCCGAAATAGAAGATCTGGCCCACCTCGATACCACGGGCAACACGGCGGCGCTCCTCGGGTACGGTCCGGTGAAAGACCGTCTCGTCATGGGTCTCGTCGGTGCGGGCGTAGCGCGAGGTGAATTCCTCGAGCACGGCACGGCACTCTCCGTGGCTGTCGTAATCGATCACGCGCTCGCCAAAGCGCAGATCGGTGATCTCGCTGTCGTAGAACACCTCCGACTCGCCGGTCTCGGCCAGCACCAGGAATTCATGCGTGTCGTCGCCGCCGATCGGGCCGCTGTCGGCGCGCATCGGGATCGCCTGAAGCCCCATCCGCTCATAGGTGCGCAGATAGCTCACCAGATGGCGGTTGTAGGCATGCAGCGCGTCCTCTCTGGTCAGGTCGAAATTGTAGCCGTCCTTCATCAGGAACTCGCGCCCGCGCATGACGCCGAAACGGGGGCGGATCTCGTCCCGGAACTTCCACTGGATATGATAGAGCGTCAGCGGCAGGTCCTTGTAGCTGGTCACATGGGAGCGGAAGATGTCGGTGATCATCTCCTCGTTGGTGGGGCCATAGAGCATGTCGCGGTCGTGCCGGTCGCGGATGCGCAGCATCTCCGGGCCATAGGCGTCGTATCGTCCGCTTTCGCGCCACAATTCGGCCGATTGCAACGTCGGCATCAGCAGCGGGATATGGCCGGCGCGCTGCTGTTCCTCATGCACGATCTGCTCGATCCGGCGCAACACCCGGTAGCCGAGCGGCAGCCAGGAATAGATGCCGGCGGCCTGCTGACGGATCATGCCGGCGCGCAGCATCAGGCGATGGCTGACGATCTGTGCCTCCGAAGGGGTCTCCTTGAGGACGGGCAGGAAGTAACGGCTCAGGCGCATGTCTCGAATCTCTCCCGGATGCTCCGCATCCCGTTACGCAAAGGGCAGCCCTTTTTCCACCCCCCCCCGCGTGACCGGCCGAACCGCCGCCTGCTGGCCTGGCAGGCCGAAAACCGGCATCCGCTTCGCCCGCCGCGTTCGCTGCACTTGCAAATTGGCGACCGCTGGGCGACATCGGAAAGAAAGAGGAACATACATGGCCCTGTCTACCCGGTCGCAGATCAGGATCTGGACCATTGTCGCGGTGGCGATAATGGCCATGCTTTGGCTTCTGGGCAACGTCATCCTGCCCTTCGTTCTGGGGGCGGCGGTTGCCTATCTGCTCGACCCGATCGCCGACTGGCTGGAGGCGCGCGGCCTGTCGCGAACCTCCTCGGTCATCGTCATCACGCTGTTCAACCTGCTGATATTCGCCCTTGCGATCCTGCTGGTGATCCCGACGCTGTTGCAGGAGGCCGGGTCGCTTTTCGCCTCGATCCCGCAATTCGCGCAAAAGCTGCAGGGCCTGCTGACCGATCGCTTCCCCTCGCTGGTCGACGCCGAATCGACGATCCGCAAATCGCTTGCCTCGCTCGGGCAGTTCATTTCCTCGCGCGGGGGCGAACTGCTCAAGGGTGCGGTGCTGTCGGTCGGCAGCTTCGTCAACGTGATCGTGCTGCTGGTGATCGTGCCGGTCGTGGCCTTCTACCTGCTGCTCGACTGGGACAGGCTGGTCAGTCGTATCGACGACCTTCTGCCGCGCGACCATGCCCCGACGGTCCGCCGGCTGGCGCATGAAATCGACCTGTCGCTTTCCGGCTTCATCCGCGGGCAGGGAACCGTCTGCTTCCTGCTCGGTCTCTATTATTCGATCGCGCTGATGCTGGTCGGGCTCGATTTCGGGCTGGTGGTGGGCGCCATCGCCGGGCTGCTGACCTTCATTCCCTACATCGGCTCGCTGGTCGGCGGCACACTGGCCATCGGGCTGGCACTGTTCCAGTTCTGGGGCGACTGGACGATGGTCCTGATCGTCGCCGCGATCTTCGTGTCGGGGCAGATGGTCGAGGGCAACGTGTTGACACCGAAACTGGTCGGAAGCTCGGTCGGGCTGCACCCGGTGTGGCTGATGTTCGCGCTTTCGGTCTTTGGCTCGCTGTTCGGTTTCGTCGGCATGCTGGTCGCCGTTCCGGCCGCCGCGGCGCTTGGTGTGCTGGTCCGCTTCACCATCGGGGAATACCAGCAGAGCCCGCTCTATTGGGGAAGGTCGAAGAGCGCGCCGGGCGAGGAAAATTCCGTCTCCGACCGCTCTGGAGAGGCCTGATGCCCCGGCAACTGAAGCTGAACCTGCCGGTACGTTCCGCAACCGGCAGGGAGGATTTCTTTCTCTCCCCGTCGAACGCGCTGGCGGTGGCCGAGATCGACCGCTGGCGCGACTGGCCGGCGGAAAAGCTGGCGCTCATCGGCCCCGAGGGGGCGGGCAAGACCCATCTCGTCCATGTCTGGGCGGCCGGCGCCGGCGCCCGCATCCTTTCGGCCCGGGATCTGGCGGCGCACGATCCGCTGCCCGGAAACACCGCCATCGAGGACATCCCCGAAATCGCCGGCAACGCCGAGGCCGAGGAGGCGCTGTTTCACTGGCACAATCTGGTGCTCGCCGAAGGCGGGCGGCTGCTGGTGACGGGCACGACCCCGCCGGCGCTGTGGCCGATCGAATTGCCCGACCTCGCCAGCCGGATGCGCGGAACGCCGATCGCCCGGCTCGACCCGCCCGACGACATTCTGCTGCAGGCGGTGCTGCTGAAGCTGTTCGCCGACCGTCAGATCACCCCGCAGCCCAGCCTGCTGCCCTGGCTTCTCAGGCGCATGGAGCGGTCTTTTGCCGCTGCCGGGCGGATCGTCGAGGCGCTTGACGCGACGGCGCTCGGCACCGGGCGGCCCATCGGGCCAAAACTCGCCGCCGAGGTGCTTGACGCCGCCGCGCGCGACGACAACAGTAAGGCGCCCCCCGACCCTTCTGCGAAGACAGAACCATGACTCACGCCGACTTCCTGAAAACCGCCCTCCCCGCGCCGGTCGAAATTCCGGCCGCCCATGTGAGCGGCCCCAAGCGCTTCTTCAACCGCGAACTGAGCTGGCTCGCCTTCAACTGGCGCGTGCTCGAAGAGGCGACCAATCCGCGCGTGCCGCTGCTCGAACGGGTCCGCTTCGTCTCGATTTCGGCGACCAACCTGGACGAATTCTACACCGTCCGCGTCGCCGGCCTCAGGGAGCTTGCCCGCGAGGGCCATGTGACACCGGCCGCCGACGGGCTGACCCCGGCCGAGCAACTGGGGTACATCAAGGAGAATGCGCGCGAGCTTCTGCTGGAGGAACAGGCCACCTGGAACCGGCTCAAGACCGAGATGGAGGCCGAGGGCATCCATATCCTGACGCTGGACCGGCTGACGGACGCAGACAGGGTGCATCTGGAAGAGCATTTCCTGATGCAGGTCTTTCCGATCCTGTCGCCGCTGGCGATCGACCCCGCCCATCCGTTTCCGTTCATTCCCAACACCGGCTTCTGTCTGGCGCTGCAACTGACGCGCGAGGCCGACCGGGTGACACGCCAGGCACTGCTGCCGATCCCGGCCCAGATCGCCCGGTTCGTTCCCCTGCCCTCCGAACCGCACCAGCGGCGCTTCCTGCCGCTCGAAGACCTTCTCATCCTGCATCTCGGCTCGCTTTTCCCCGGCTACCGGCTCGACGGGCACTGCGCCTTCCGGGTGTTGCGCGACAGCGATCTCGAGGTCGAGGAGGAGGCCGAGGATCTGGTGCGCGAGTTCGAGGTCGCCCTCAAGCGCCGCCGGCGGGGCGAGGTGATCCGCATGAAGCTGACCGCCGGCGCCCCGGCGCGGTTGCGCCGGACAATCATGGAAGAGCTTGCCATCGGCGAGGACGAGGTTGTCGAGGTCGAGGGGCTGATCGGCATTTCCGACCTGAAGGAACTGGTGCTCGACGACCGGCCCGACCTGCTGTGGCCGCCCTTTACCTCCCGGGTGCCGGAACGGGTGCAGGACCACGACGGCAACATGTTCGAGGCGATCCGCCAGAAGGACATGCTGCTGCACCATCCCTACGAGAGCTTCGACATGGTGATCCGCTTCCTGCAGCAGGCGGCACGCGATCCGAACGTGCTTGCCATCAAGCAGACGCTCTACCGGACATCGAAGGATTCGCCCATCGTCAGCGCGCTCTGCGAGGCGGCCGAGGACGGCAAGTCCGTCACGGCGCTGGTCGAACTCAAGGCGCGGTTCGACGAGGCCGCCAACATCCGCCAGTCGCGCAAGCTCGAACGGGCCGGCGCCCATGTGGTCTATGGCTTCACCAACTACAAGACCCACGCCAAGATCAGCACCGTGGTCCGCCGCGAGGGCGGCAGGCTGGTGACCTATACCCACTACGGCACCGGCAACTACCACCCTATCACGGCGAGGATTTACACCGACCTCAGCTTCTTCACCTGCGACGACGCGCTTGGGCGCGATGCGACCAAGGTCTTCAACTATCTGTCGGGTTACGCCCAGCCCGAGAGCCTGGAAAACCTCGCAATCTCGCCGCACACGTTGAAACCCCGGCTGCTCGAGATGATCCTGCGCGAGGCGGAACTGGCGCGGGCCGGCAAGCCGGCGGTGATCTGGGCCAAGATGAACTCGCTGATCGACGCCGAGGTGATCGACGCGCTGTATCACGCCAGCCGCGAGGGGGTGAAGATCGACCTTGTGATTCGCGGCATCTGCGGGCTCAGGCCCGGCATCAGGGACCTGTCCGAGAACATCCGCGTCAAGTCCATCGTCGGCAGGTTCCTGGAGCATTCGCGCATCGTCTGCTTCGGCAACGGCGCGCCGCTGCCCTCGCGGCGGGCGCGGGTCTTCATCTCGTCGGCGGACTGGATGGGGCGCAACCTGAACCGCCGCGTCGAAACGCTGGTCGAAACCCGGAACCCCACCGTCAAGGCCCAGATCGTCAGCCAGATCATGGCCGCCAACATGGCCGACGAGGCGCAATCGTGGGTGCTCCGGCCCGACGGCAGCTACGAACGCTACCCGATCGGCGAAGGGGACAGCGGCTTCAGCTGCCATCGGTTCTTCATGGAATACCCATCGCTCTCGGGCCGGGGCTCGGCGGGGGCGGCGGATGTTCCCGAACTGACCCATTCGCAGGATTGACCTTCGGGCGCAGCCTGCGCACTCTCCGCTCGCGTGACTCGCGCGGGCAATGGGAGACCGAGATGGACGACGGTAGACCCGACACGCACGGCGAATGGGAATTGTTCGGGCGTCCGATCTTCGAGGACCCCGCCGCCCGGGCCCTGTCGCGCGTCGGGGTGATCGATGTCGGATCGAACTCGGTTCGTCTGGTCGTCTTCGACGGCGCGGCGCGCAGCCCGGCCTATTTCTTCAATGAAAAGGTGATGGCCGGGCTTGGCGCCGGCATGGACCGCACCGGAAAGCTCAACCCCGAGGGGCGCACGCGCGCCCTGGCCGCCATCAACCGTTTCGTGGCGCTCGCCCGCGGCATGGGTATCCTGCCGCTGACCGCGGTGGCGACCGCGGCGGTGCGCATGGCCGGGGACGGTCCGGAATTCTGCGCCGAGGTCGAAAGCGCGACCGGCCTGAAGCTGCATGTGATCGACGGCGACGAGGAGGCGCGGCTCTCGGCACAGGGGGTGCTGCTCGGCTGGCCACGGGGCGCGGGGCTCGTCTGCGATATCGGCGGCTCGTCGATGGAACTGGCGCGCATCGCCGACGGGCGGGTATGGGAACGCGCGACCACGCCGCTTGGCCCCCTCAGGCTGCAGACCATGCCGGGCGGCCGCAAGACCCGGCACCGCGAGATAAAGGCGCTTGTCGGCGATTTGCACACGAAAATCGAGCGCCACGACAGGCTTTACCTTGTCGGAGGATCGTGGCGGGCGATCGCGCGGCTCGACATGGTGCGCCGGGACTATCCGCTGTCGGTCCTGCATGCCTATCAGATGACACCGAAATCGGCGCGCGCGACGCTAGACTGGATCGAAAAGCAGGATCTGGAGGCGCTGCGGCCGCGCGCCGGATTGTCGGCGGCGCGGATCGGGCTGGTGCCGATCGCCGGCGAGGTCCTGCGGCGGCTCCTGTCGACCTTCGGCATCCGGGCGATCACGACCTCGGGTTTCGGCATCCGCGAGGGGCTGCTCTACGAGAAGATGCCGCACCGCATCCGGTCGCGCGATCCGCTGATCGAGGTCGCCCGCTATGCCGAGGTGACATCGGCCCGCCTGCCCGGTTCCGGGCGCCTGCTTTACGATTTCGTCGAACCGCTGTTCCGGCATCCCCATGCCGACAAGCGCTGGATCAAGGCGGCCTGCCTGATGCACGACGTGAACTGGCGCGCTCACCCCGAATACCGGGCGGATGTCTGTTTCGACAGTTCGACGCGCGGCAACCTCAGCGGCATCGACCATCCCGGACGGGTGTTCCTCGGGCTCGCGCTGGCCTATCGCTATCGCAACGCCGGGCCCGACCCGTATCTGGCACCCTTGCTGACACTGCTGGACGACCGGCTGATCCGCGAAGCCGAGGTGCTGGGCAAGGCGATGCGCTTCGGTGCCATGTTCTCGTTCGCCAACCCCGACGGCATGGGAAAACTGCGCTATCGCCCCAAGAAAAGGACGCTGGAGTTATGCCTGCCCGCCGATTCGGCGCCGCTCTACGGAGAGGTGGCCGCGGCACGGTTCGATTCGCTCGCCCGCGCACTGGGAGTATCGACAACCGTCACCACCGCCAGCAGACGACGAGCATCCGCTACGCTGGAATAGCCCCGGCTCCGGCAGGTCTCAAAGCTCGATTTCGCCCGTGCTTTCCGCCGGCGCCATGCCCGGTTCCGCCGGTCCTTCTTCAGGTGGCACCTCCGGGTCGACCGGTTTCTTGCGGCGCAGGATGATGTCGCCGTTGGGCAGCCTTTCGGGCGCTTCGTAATTGTCGAGATCCCCGACCAGTTCCGAGAAGTTCTGCATCAGCGGCATCAGTTGCTCGGCAAAGGCGCGCAACTGCGGCTCCATCTCGGTCGCCATTTCCTCCATCATCGGCTGCACCTGCTGCTGCAACCCGCGCAGCAGCAGCTTGGCCCCCTGATCTATCAGGCTGAAGCCATCCTGCATGTCGCTTGGCGCGCCCTCGTCCTGCGCGGTGGCGGAGAACGGTGCGATGGCCAGCGCAGCGGCGAGCGATAGGGGCACGATCCTGATCATGGGCGCATCATACGCCTTCTGCCGTCGCGCGCCTACCTCAAAGGTCGATATCAAGTGTCACAGGGAAATGGTCGGAGGCGGCAAGCAATGCCTCGCGCAGTTCCGGCACGCGATAGATCGCGGCATCCTCGAACGGGTGCCAGATCCGCCAGCGCGGATCGCGGCGGCAAAGATCGGGCGAGACCATCACATAATCGAGCAGTGCCGAGACATAGCGTTTTGTCCGGTCGTTGTAGAAGCGCGCCGAGGACGGGCGCGCCACGGTCGGCCCCGACAGCACGCTGCGCGCATTGGGGTCGAACAGTTGTTCGGGGCTGGACCGCCCTTCGCCCAGCACGATCTCCAGCCCCGAGCGGCCAAACAGCTTCTCGTATTCGTCCAGCCCCGGCCCGTCGTTGAAATCTCCCAGCACGATCAGCGGATCGTGCACCAGCAGATGTTCGTCGATCCGCTGGCGCAGCCATATGCATTGTGCCAGTTGCTTGCGGCGGTTGGCGATCGACTGGCGCATGATCTCGTCCGGGCTGCGCGCACCGTGCGGCGCCTTGGATTTCACATGCACCCCGATCATGCCGAGGGCCGCCCCCGCCGCCGTCTCGAGCGCCAGTTCGAGCGGCGGCTTGGAAAACTGCACCACAGCCAGCGTGGCGTCGATATCCAGCTCGATCTGGAACGAACCGTCGAAGCGGGGCGCATCGGCCGACCCCTTCTTGCCGGCGAAGGCGCCCAGCGGTCGGTGAACGGCAGAAAGCCGGTCCGGATCGTAGAGCAGCGCGATTTCCTGCTCGGTCTGGTTCGGAAAGCCGATCACCGCGCGCCGCTGGCGCAGCCCGAACAGGGCGGCGAAGCTCTCCAGCGCGCCGACCGTGCTGCGCCGCCGGCTCTCGGCCGGCGCCTCGACGATCATCACCGCGTCGGCATCGATAGCGGTAAAGACGATTCCCAGCGCTTCGAACTGCTGAGCCCGCGTCACCTTCCAGCGCGCCGACCACTGCCCGTCCTGCAATGGGCGGCCGTCGTCGTCGAAAAGCGCATTCATCCATTCCACGTTGTAGGTGGCGATTCGCATTCCCGTCCCTTCGGGCTTCTCCGGCATGGCCCCGATTGCTGACCGCTTTTCGGCCCCGGAGCAATCGGAAAGTGGCGGGGCCGGTTGCAGCAACATACTTGCTCGCCGATTCGCGAAACGGCGACCTCGGACGCTAACATGCACGCGGCATTGCGTCCGGCGCAGCACTTGCGCTGTTTTGGATCATTGTTCGCGCTGATCGCGCGAATTAGCCTGAACCATCATGATCGAGTATCGCATCCATGGTCGCGGTGGCCAGGGAAGTGTGGCGGCAGCCTATCTCCTAGCATCCGCGGCGTTCGAGGCCGGATACACCTGCCAGGCGTTCCCGTCCTTTGGCGCGGAGAGACGGGGGGCGCCTGTCACCTCGTTTGTCCGCATTGACAGTCAACCCATACATCTGAGGAGCCAGGTCCGTACGCCGGATTTCCTGATCGTCCAGGACGACACGCTTCTGATGGATCGCGGTATCACCAACGGGCTGAAACCCGGTGGCGCGATGATCGTCAATTCCAGGCGCTCCGACGAGGATGTCGCCGAAGCGTTCGGGTGCAAGGCAAAATGCATCCCGGCGACCGAACTGGCGCTGGAATATATCGGCAAGCCGATCCCGAACACCGCGCTGCTGGGCGCGTTCCTGGCGATGACCGGCCACCTGCCGGTCGAGGCGCTTGCCGCCGCGCTCAAGGGGCGTTTCAGCGGGCCGGTGCTGGAAAAAAACCTCAGGCTGATCGAGCACGTCGGCGGCCTCGTGCCGGCCGGCGCATGGAAGGAGGCCGAACATGCGTGAAGCGCTCGAAGGCAGCCAGGCGATTGCCCGCGCCGTCGCCCTGTGTGAACCCGATGTGGTTGCCGCCTACCCGATCACCCCGCAGACCCATATCGTCGAGAATCTGTCGGTGCTGGTCGCCGATGGCGATCTGAAGACCGAATTCGTCAGCGTGGAAAGCGAGTTCTCGGCCGCCTCGGTGGTGCTCGGCGCCGCCGCATCGGGCGCGCGCGCCTATACGGCCTCGTCGAGCCAGGGCGTGCTGCTGATGGGCGAGGTGCTGTTCAACATCGCCGGCATGCGCATCCCCATGGTGATGACGGTGGCCAACCGCGCCGTTTCCGCCCCGCTCAACATCTGGAACGACCACGCCGATTCGATGGCGGTGCGCGATTCGGGCTGGATCCAGCTTCACTGCGCCGACAACCAGGAGGCGGTGGACACCACCATCCAGGCCTTCAAGATCAGCCAGGAGACCGACCTTCCGGTCATGGTGTGCATGGACGGTTTCGTTCTGACCCACACGATGGAAGTGATCGACATCCCGACGCTGGCGCAGGTCCGCAAATGGCTGCCCCCGCTCAATTTCAAGCGGGCGCTCGATCCGTCCGATCCCAAGTCGCTCGGCGCGCTTGTCGGGCCGGATTTCTTCCCCGAAGTGCGCCATTCGCACCATTCGGCGGTGATGAAATCACTGCCGGTGATCGAGAAGGTCGACGCCTCCTTTGCCAGGGCGTTCAAGCGCAGTTGCGGCGGGCTTCTGACCGTCGAGGGGCCGGACGATGCCAGGATCGGTATCATCGCCATGGGCTCGACCGTGGGCACGTTGCGCGCCGGGCTGGCCAACAACGCCGGCGCCCCGGCCAGGCTGATCAAGCTGCGCGCCTTCCGCCCCTTCCCCGACGCGGCGATCCGCGAGGCGGTCCGGGGGCTCGACCATCTGATCGTCATCGACCGGGCGATCTCGCCGGGTCTTGGCGGCATCCTCGGCGCCGAGATCAAATCGGTGCTCTACGGCGTTCCCGACGCGCCGCGCATCTACAACTACGCGCTCGGCCTCGGTGGCCGTGACATTCCCGAAAGCATCGCAGCCGACCTGCTTGCGACGATCGCCGATCCGGACGCCCCGGCCTTCTCGGTCTTCGACGCCGATCTGTCGATGCTGCCGGCGGAGGACAGGTGATGACCCCAGCGGATATCGAAGAACGCAAGATCGCGCGCCTTGCGGAACTGCGCGAGAAGTTCGGCCGCAACCCGATCGAGCCGCCCGCGCCCTTCCATCAGGGCGCCAGCAAGCGCGACCGCCAGCCCCGCTTCTGCGGACTGGAAAGCGGGCACCGCGCCTGCCAGGGCTGTGGCGAGGCACTGGCCGCCCGTCTGGTGATGGAATGCGCCGGCCCCGACGTGATGGTCGCCAACGCCACCGGCTGCCTCGAGGTCTTCTCGACCCCGTGGCCGCAGACCGCCTGGCAGGTGCCGTGGATCCACTCGCTGTTCGAGAACTCGGCGGCGGTTGCCTCCGGCATGGAAGCGGCGATGCGCGCCAAGGGCAAGAACACCAAGATCCTCGCCTTCGGCGGTGACGGCGGCACCTATGACATCGGCTTTCAGGCCCTGTCGGGCATGCTGGAGCGGTATCACAACATCCTCTATGTCTGCTACGACAACGAGGCCTACATGAACACCGGCATCCAGCGGTCGTCCTCGACGCCGCACGCGGCATCGACCACAACCTCGCCGGCCGGCCCCGAACGCATGGGCAAACGGCACCTGAAGAAGGACCTGCTCGGCATCATCGCCGCGCATCACATACCCTATTCCGCCTCTGCCTCGGTCGCCTATCCGGCCGACCTGCAACGCAAGGTCCGCTATGCGATGGGGATCGAGGGGCCGACCTTCCTCGTCGTCCACTCTCCCTGCCCACTGGGCTGGAAGCACGACAGCCACGTGACGATCAAGGTCGCGCGCCGCGCGGTCGAATGCGGGCTCTACCCGGTGGTCGAGATGGAGCGTGGCGCGCTGTCGAACGTCATGCCGATCCGCAAGGTACGACCGGTCCGGGATTACCTCGAACTGCAGGGCCGTTTCGGCCATCTGATGAAGCCAAACGATCCGCGCGCGATCGAGGAACTCGCCCACCTGCAGGCGCTCGCCGATTACAACATTGCCCATTACAACCTGCGCGGTGAAGGCGACGATCCGGCGGATACCGCCGGTATCACCCTTGTCGCCCGCGACCGCGCAGCAGGGGAGGCCTGAGATGGTTGTCATCAACAGGGGGGCGCATGCCGAACCCGGCACGTCGCTGGAATTCAGGACCGGAAGCTGGCGGTCGAACGAATGCCCGACCCATATTCACGCCAAGGCACCGTGCCACGCCGCCTGCCCCGCCGGCGAAGACCAGCAGGCCTGGTTCGCCTGGCTTCAGGAGGGTCATGTCGAGGAGGCCTGGCGCGAACTGGTCAGGGCCAACCCGCTGCCCTCGGTCACCGGCCGGGTCTGCCCGCATCCGTGCGAGACCGCCTGCAACCGTGCGGCCGTCGACAGGCCGCTGGCAATCCATAATGTCGAACGCTGGCTGGGCGACGAGGCGGTCAAGCGCGGCTGGGCCTATCCGGTCGAGCCACCTGCCGCCGACGCACCGGTGGTGGCGATCGTTGGTGCCGGTCCCGGCGGTCTTTCGGCGGCCTATCACTGCGTGCGCCACGGCCTGCGCGCCGAGATTTTCGAGGCACTGCCCGAGGCCGGCGGGCTTCTGCGCTCGGCCATCCCGCCGACGCGCCTGCCGCGCCCGGCGCTCGACGCCGAACTTGAACGGTTGCTTGCCCTGCCCGGCATCACGCTCAACCTGCGCTGCAAGCTGGGCCGCGACGTGATGCTCGACGAGTTGCGCAACCGGTTCGACGCGGTTGTGCTTTCCCCCGGCTGCCAGGCCAGCAAGGAATGGCACGTGGACGGCGCCGTGCCCACCGACCTGCACGAGGGCCTGCACCTGCTGCGCGAATTCATGGACCACGGCGAGTTTCCCCAGGCCCGCCGCGTCGCGGTGCACGGTGGCGGCAATACCGCCATCGACCTGTGCCGGCTGATGAAGCGCTACGGGGTGGACCAGGTGACGCTGATCACCGCCTCGGCCCTGCCCGGCCCCGATACCGACCCGTCCGATCTGATCAACGTGGTTCCGCGCGAACTGGAAGAGGCGCTGGAAGAAGGGATCGAAATCGTCGAGCACGCCACGGTCAAGCGGCTCATCATGAAGGGCAGCCGGGTCACCGGGGTCGAGATCGTGTCGCTCAGGAAACTCGACGGCACCGACGGGCGCAAGCACCGGGTCCAGTTCGAGGGAACCGAACGCGTGGTGCCGGTGGACATGGTGATCCCCTGCATCGGCGAGCGGGTCGATTCGGACGGGCTGCACAGCCTGCTGAACCGCTGGAACTACCTCGACGCGCGCGACCGCTGGAGCCGTACCCCGCAGGAAGGCGTCTATGCGCTCGGCGATGCGCGCGGTGACCGTGGAACGGTAGCCGAGGCCATCGGCGACGGCCGGCTTGCCGTCGAGGCGATCGCCGCCCGGGTCAGGGGCCTGCCCGATCCCGAATGGGACGATCGGCCCGAAATGCCCGCCAGCGGGCTCAACCAGGTCTATTTCGGCCCGATCGAACGCACCCTTCCCCCCAAGCTCCCGGTGCCCGAACGCACCTTCGAGGCGGAGATCGAGGGTGACATCGGAAGGCTCGAAGCGCTGCGCGAGGCGACGCGATGCCTGTCCTGCGGCAACTGCCTGGCCTGCGACAACTGCTGGATCATGTGCCCCGATAACGCGGTGATCAAGACGGCGGAACTGGCGGAAGACGGGTCGCACTATCTGTTCGACCTCGAATACTGCAAGGGTTGCGGCATCTGCGCCGCCGAATGCCCGACCGGCTTTATCCAGATGGCCGACGACACCTGGGTCGCGGCATCCTGAACGGCTTGCCCGGGAGGAAGACAAAGGCGCCCGGCAATCCGGCCGGGCGCCTTTTTCCTGCCGCCTATTCGTTCCGGCGTCGCGCTTTTCAGCCTCGTCCGCTGTTGGCGGAGCCATCGCCTTTCACCGGCATACGCTCCAGAACCACCAGCCGGACAATCAGCATCGCCAGAAAGCTGATCGTCAGCGCAACGCCCTGTCCCGCATGCGATGCGAGCAGCACATAAAGCCCGCCGCCGGCGAGCGAGATCGTGGCATAGAGATCCTCTTTCAGCACCGCCGGTGTGACGTTGCTGAGCAGATCGCGGATCATCCCGCCGACCGTTCCGGTGATGCAGCCGATGATGACCGCGATCACGGCGGGGGTTTCGTATTGCAGCGCCACACGCACCCCGATCAGGGTGAAAAGCGCCAGCCCCAGCGCATCGAGCCTGAGCAGCCAGCGGAGCCGGACCCCGTTTCCGGCCTCCATCCGCGTCGCGAGGTAATAGAACAGCAACGCCACCGGAACCACGGTCGCCACATAGGTCAGATCCGATATCCAGAACACCGGCACCCGGCCGATGAGCAGATCGCGCACCGTACCGCCGCCCAGTGCGGTGGCAAAGGCAAGCACGGTCGCGCCGAACATGTCCATGTTGTGCCGCGCCGCCTGAATTGCGGCCGAGGCGGCCATGACCGCCGTGGCAAGGATCGTCAGACCCATGCCGAAGAACGAAAGCGTCATCTGGTTCCGGCCCTTCCAGCCCCGTCAGCGATGCGACGAGATTTCCTCCCACGCGCGGTTGATTGCAATCAGCCTCTGCTCCGACATGCGGATCGCCTCTTCGGGAACGCCGCGCGCGATCATCACATCGGGGTGGCTGTCGCGAACCGCGCGGCGCCAGGCGCGGCGAATCTGCGGCATCGGCGTTTCCGGCGTGACGCCCAGAACCTCGTAGGGGTCGGGCGGCGCACCGGGCACGCAGCGCGCCCGAAGCGCGCGGAACTCGCGCGCGCTGAGGCCGAAGATCGACGCGACCTCCTCCAGAAGCCGGTCCTCGCGCGCATGATATTCGCCATCCGCCATGGCGACGTGAAACAGCCCCTCCAGCAGGTCACGCAGAACGGCCTTGCCCCTGCCGCGAAACAGGGTGGCGATACGCCGCGCGTAGGCATCGAAACCGGCAACGTCCTGCCGCGCGAGGTTGAAGATGCGCGCGGCGTTATCCTCTTCGCCGGGCGCGATGACGAACACCTCGCGAAAAGCGCGCACCTCGTCGCGCGTTACCGCACCGTCGGCCTTGGCCAGCTTGGCGCCGAGCGCAATCACCGCGATGGTGAAGGCAACGCTGCGTTCGGGCGGGGTGCGCAGGCGATCGAAGACCTCGGACAAGGGTTGTCCCGAGGCAAGCGACGACAGCGCGGCGGATATGCGGGTCCAGATCGACATGGGCGCACCCTAGCCGCGAAGCCGCCGGTCCGACAGGAATTTCAGCATCGGCGCAATATCCTGGCAACCGCCGGTCATCCGAGAACCCGGAGCCCGGATGGCGTGGCGATGATCGCCTGCAGGCCGGGGGTGCCGGTCTCGAACGCGATACGGGGGTCGTCGAGCGCCAGCAGGCGCTTCATCCGTTCGGCCTCGGGGTGGCGGACAACCAGCGCCGAAAGCGCACATCCGCTCGACGGCAGCGCAGGCGCGGGATGCGGCCCGTCCCATTCGATCAGCGCCGGGTGCAGGTTGTCGAAGGGCAGGATTCCGGTCGGGGGAACCGCCATGCGCCAGCGGTAGGGTCCGCGCGCCAGCGCGACGGGCCTTCCGGCCGCCACACCGAGCCGCGCCAGCTCCGCATCGAGATTCCCGGTGCGCAATACCCAGTTGCCCGGGCGCGGCGGGCCGGCGAAACGATCCAGATCGAACCAGCGCGGGATATCCGGCGCGGGCGCTTCGGGGTCGATCGCAATCACCTCAAGGTATTCCGACCCGCCAAGCGACAGCAGCCTGTTGTGCGTGCCGAAATGCGGATGGTACCCGACCGGCCCGGGTGCGACGCCAAGCATATCCTCGACATATCGGGTGCCGGCATCGAGCGTTTCGCAGGCAATGGCGATGTGATCGAACTTCATATCCGAACGGGCCCCATCTGGCAGGCATTTGTGCAAAACGGCGGCAAAGAAATGGCGGCGGGCGCCCGGCCCGCCGCCAGTAGGTGTCTCTTGCGGTCAGGCGGCCTTGTCGTTCTTGCCTCCGATCAGATCCATGATCTTTGCGGCCGCCGCCGGGATATTGGTGCCGGGGCCAAAGATCGCCCTGACGCCGGAGTTGTACAGGAAATCGTAATCCTGATGCGGGATCACCCCGCCACAGATCACCACGATATCCTCGGCGCCCTGGTCCTTCAGCGCCTGTATCAGCCGGGGCGCAAGTGTCTTGTGGCCGGCCGCCTGCGACGAGATGCCGACGATATGCACATCGTTGTCGATGGCGTCCTGCGCTGCCTCCTCGGGGGTCTGGAACAGGGGCCCGACATCGACGTCGAAGCCGATATCGGCGAAAGCCGTGGCGATGACCTTGGCACCGCGGTCGTGGCCGTCCTGTCCCATCTTGACCACCAGCATCCGCGGCCGGCGGCCTTCGCGCTCGGCGAAATCCTCGACCGATTTCTGGATTCTGGCGAAATCGTCGTCCCCTTCGTAGGCGGCACCGTAGACACCGGCCAGTGTCTTCACCTCGGCCCGGTGACGGCCGAACACCTTTTCCATCGCCATGCTGATCTCTCCGACCGAAGCACGCGCCCGGGCGGCCTCGACCGCGGCTTCCAGCAGGGTGCCGCCTTCACCGGCGCGGCGGGTAACCTCGGCCAGCGCCGCCTGGCAGGCGGCCTCATCACGCTCGGCACGCAGCTTTTCGAGCCGTTTCACCTGCGACTCGCGCACGGCGATATTGTCGACATCGAGGATGTCGATCTCCTCTTCCTTCGGCAGCCGGTACTTGTTGGTGCCGACGATCACCTCCTCGCCGCGGTCGATCATCGCCTGACGTTTGGCCGCCGATTCCTCAATCCTGAGCTTGGGCATGCCGGAGTTCACCGCAGCGGTCATGCCGCCCAGTTCCTCGACCTCCTCCATCAGTTCCCAGGCCTTTTCGACCAGTTCCGCCGTCAGCGCCTCGACATAATAGGAGCCGGCCAGCGGGTCGACGACCCGGGTGATGCCCGTTTCCTCCTGCAGGATGAGCTGGGTGTTGCGCGCGATCCGGGCCGAGAAGTCGGTCGGCAGGGCGATCGCCTCGTCCAGCGCGTTGGTGTGCAGCGACTGGGTACCGCCGAGCGCGGCCGACATCGCCTCGTAGGCGGTACGCACGACATTGTTGTAGGGATCCTGCTCCTGCAGGCTGACGCCCGAGGTCTGGCAATGGGTGCGCAGCATTTTCGAACGCGGGTTTTTGGCACCGAATTCGGTCATCACCCGGTCCCACAGCGTCCGTGCCGCGCGCAGCTTGGCCACCTCCATGAAGAAGTTCATGCCGATGGCGAAAAAGAACGACAGGCGGCCGGCGAACTTGTCCACGTCCATCCCGGCCCTGATCGCGGTGCGCACGTATTCGCGCCCGTCGGCCAGGGTATAGGCAAGCTCCTGCACCAGATTGGCGCCGGCTTCCTGCATGTGGTAGCCCGAGATCGAGATCGAGTTGAACCTGGGCATCTCGTTGGCGGTGTATTCGATGATGTCGGCGATGATGCGGATCGAGGGCTCGGGCGGATAGATATAGGTGTTGCGAACCATGAACTCCTTGAGGATGTCGTTCTGGATCGTGCCCGAAAGCTGCTCGCGCGGAACGCCCTGCTCTTCGCCGGTGACGATGAAGTTCGCCATCACCGGGATCACCGCGCCGTTCATCGTCATCGACACCGAAACCTTGTCGAGCGGGATGCCGTTGAACAGTACCTTCATGTCCTCGACGCTGTCGATGGCCACGCCGGCCTTGCCGACATCGCCCTCGACGCGGGGATGATCGCTGTCATAGCCGCGGTGGGTGGCAAGATCGAAGGCGACCGAGACCCCCTGCTGGCCGGCGGCCAGCGCGCGGCGGTAGAAGGCGTTCGATTCCTCGGCGGTCGAAAAACCCGCATATTGCCGGATCGTCCACGGCCGGCCCGCATACATCGTCGCCTTCACCCCGCGGGTGAAGGGCTCGAAGCCGGGCAGGCTGCCGATGGTGGGCAGGCCCTCGGTATCGGCCGGAGTATAGAGCGGCTTGACGGTGATGCCTTCCAGCGTATGCCAGTCGAGGCTATCGAGCGGACGTCCTCGCAATTCCTTGGTCGCCAGCTCCGCCCAGTCCTGAGTTGTCTTCCTTTCGGTCATCGCGAAGCAGTCTCCTTGTTCTAGCCGCCACGGGCGGCACTGCAAAATCGTGAAACGTGTCGCGCGTCGTCACTTTCGCATACCACGGTTCCGCACGGGAACGGATGCGATTTGCCCTTAGCTTTCTTGGGACACTTGCCTATATCTTGCAAGAGACGAGGAGAGGTCATGAGTATCCCGAAAGCCCTGAGTCTGTTGATTTTGGCCCTGTTTTCGACAGTTTTGGCCGTGTC
This sequence comes from Tropicimonas sp., assembly GCF_047971885.1. NCBI lineage: Bacteria > Pseudomonadati > Pseudomonadota > Alphaproteobacteria > Rhodobacterales > Roseobacteraceae > Tropicimonas > Tropicimonas sp. Next base: position 21,631 of record NZ_JBKEAE010000009.1, read on the forward strand.
GCAGGCGCAAATGGCGGCTGCGCAGCAAACTGCCGAGGCAGGTGTGGCAGAACCGCGCGGACTGCAGATTTTCAACGCCGACGGCTTCGATATCGACCGGTATCTGTGGGTGAGCCGGGTTCTTGTCGTCTTTGCCGACACGCCTACCGATCCGCGTTTCGTCAAGCAGATGGAAATGATCGGCGAGCGGCCGACCGACCTGATCGAACGCGGGGTGATCGTGGTGACCGACAGCGACCCGGCGGCACGGTCGGCCATTCGCCAGAAGCTTCGTCCGCGCGGCTTCGCGCTGGTCCTCGTCGACAAGGACGGGGATGTGAAACTGCGCAAGCCGTCGCCCTGGCACACGCGCGAGATCGGCCGCTCGATCGACAAGACACCGCTGCGCCAGGAGGAAATCCGCGAGAGGAGCAGTTCGTCGGGATAACCCGCCAACAGCGGACAGGCGCGCGACCGACACCCCCCCGACAGGCCGGGCGCTGACAGGACGCGGCGGTTCGCGGCCCTGCCGGTCACTCGAACTCCATTATCACCTCGTCCACCGCAAGACCGTCGCCCGGAACTGCATTGATCTTGGTCACGGTCGCATGCCGCTCGGCACGCAGGATGTTCTCCATCTTCATCGCCTCGATGGTGCACAGGGCCTGCCCTTCCTCGACCACCTCTCCGACCCCGACAGCGAGCTTCACCAGAAGCCCCGGCATCGGGCACAGAAGCATCTTCGAGGTATCGGGCGGCAGCTTCTTCGGCATCAGGCGCGCCAGTTCCGCCTGTCGCGGCAGATAGATCCGCACCTTCAGATCGGCGCCCCGGTAGCGGATGCGATAGCCCGAGGTGATCTTGCCCACCTTGAACGACAGCATCTCGCCATCGACCTGTACGTGCGCCATGCTGTCGCCCGGCGTCCAGGTACTGGCCAGGTGCACCGATGCCGCACCGTCGCCGAACCTGACGATGGCGCCGGCACGGGTCGCCTCGACGATGACGGGAAACTCCCTTCCGTCGATCGAAACCACCCATTCCTTGCCGACCCGGCGCTTGTGGTTGTCCATGGTGCCCGAGATCCGCGTGCGCCGCACCTCGTAGACGCGGTACATCGCCGAAGCCACCGCCGCGACCACGTGCATATGGTGGTCTGACAGCGCAACGCCCTGAAACCCCTCGGGAAATTCCTCGGCAATGAAGGCGGTGGTGATTTTTCCGTCGATGAAGCGCCGGTGGTCCATCACCGCCGACAGGAAGGGGATGTTGTGCGCGATCCCCTCGACCTCGAAACTGTCGAGGGCGTTGCGCATGTTTTCCAGCGCCGTCGGACGGTCCGGGCCCCACGTGCAGAGCTTGGCGATCATCGGGTCGTAGTACATCGAGATCTCGCCGCCCTCGTAGACCCCGGTATCGTTGCGGACGATGTGCTCCGGCGTCCGGATCTCCGCCGGCGGGCGATAGGTCGAGAGCCGGCCGATCGATGGCAGGAAGTTGCGATAGGGATCCTCGGCATAGAGCCGGCTTTCGATCGCCCAGCCGTTGATGCGCACGTCCTGCTGCCTCAGGGCAAGCCGCTCGCCCGCCGCGACCCGGATCATCTGCTCGACAAGATCGACCCCGGTGATCAGTTCGGTCACCGGATGTTCGACCTGAAGGCGGGTGTTCATTTCAAGGAAATAGAAATTCCTGTCGCCATCGACGATGAACTCCACCGTCCCGGCCGAGGCATAGCCAACCGCATTGGCCAGCGCGACGGACTGCTCGCCCATCGCCTCGCGGGTCTCGGGGTCGAGAAACGGGCTCGGGGCCTCTTCGATGACCTTCTGGTTGCGGCGCTGGATCGAACACTCTCGTTCGTTCAGGTATATGCAGTTGCCGTGCGTGTCGGCCAGCACCTGAATCTCGATATGGCGCGGCTGGGTGACGAACTTCTCGATGAAAATCCGGTCGTCGCCGAACGAACTCGCCGCCTCGTTCTTCGAGGCCTGGAAACCCTCGCGCGCCTCCTGATCGTTCCAGGCGATGCGCATCCCCTTGCCCCCGCCGCCGGCCGAGGCCTTGATCATCACCGGATAGCCGATCTCGCGGCTGATCTTCACCGCTTCGTCCGCATCCGCGATCAGGCCCATGTAGCCCGGCACGGTCGAGACCCCGGCCTCCTGTGCCAGTCGTTTCGAGGTGATCTTGTCGCCCATCGCCACGATCGCCGAGGCCGGCGGGCCAACGAAGGCCACGCCCTCGGCTTCCAGCAGTTCGGCAAAGCGCGGGTTTTCGGACAGGAAGCCGTAGCCGGGGTGAACCGCGTCGGCGCCGGTCAGGCGGATCGCCTCCATCACCCTTTCCATGTCGATATAGGACTGCCCCGCCGGCGGCGGACCGATGCGGACGGCCTCGTCGGCCATCTGGACATGCAGCGCATTGCGGTCGGCATCCGAGTAGATGGCGACCGTCGCAATCCCCATCTTGCGCGCGGTCTTGATGATGCGGCAGGCGATCTCGCCCCGGTTGGCGATCAGCAGCTTCTTGAACATCGTCTGTTCCTTCTCGGATTTCGTCCGGGCCGGAGGCTGGCCGGTTGCGATTGGCTGACAACAAGAAAGGCCACCGGAGCGCCCGCCCCGGTGGCCAGAAACACATTCGCGCCGGACCAGCAGGTCCGGACAGGATCAGAAGGACGTGCCGGTAACGCGCGCAGCGTCGTCCGACAGCGCACCGGCCGCCGCGCCGACAAGCGCACCGGTCGCGAGGTCGTTGTCGGTCGCGCCGGCGACGACGGCACCTGCGGCCGCGCCCATGCCCGCGCGCTGAAGATCGCTGCCGCTTTCGCAGGCGGCAAGCAGACCAACGGCGGCGATGAGCGGAAGGATCTTGAGGGTACGCACCATGATGGTTCTCCGTTTCTTGGATGCTCGATGCTGCGCACTATGGCGCCGGAAGCGGGTGGTGTGAATTGCAAATACGCGATGTCGCGTTCAATTTTCCGCCCGCCATGGCAAAAAAAGAAAAACGGCAGCCGTGCCACGCAAGCACAAGACCGCCGCCAGTAGGAAAGAGTACCGCACGGGCACCCGGAAACGGCTTGAAAAGTGGGATGCGCCGCCTCCGCAGCGGTTCTGGGGCAAAACCGGCCCGACGCCAAGCGGCGGTTTCGTCCGCCGCCGCGATGGGCCGGAAATTGCCGCCGGGGCGGGCGGATCGGCGGGTTCATGCTCATCTGGCCGGCCCGATATCTTCGTCCCGATCATCCTCCGGCGCCCCGATCTCCTCGAAACCGTCAAGGACATCGGGAAAGGACCGCCGCGCCGCAGCTATATCCACCCGCAGCAGCGCATCGTAGGAAGCGGGATCGAACGGGTCCATGGCAGGCACCACCTCGCGCCCGAGAAGCCAGTTGAGCCGCCCGGCATCGAGGTTGCCGCGCTCGAAGGGCGCATCGCCGAAATGCCCGATCAGCGCTTCGAGAAAGGCGGCATCGGCGCGGCGGTCGGCCGGCCGGCGATCGGCATAGCGCTCGCGGGCCTTCAGCGGGGTTGCCCCGTCCTTGCTGGCCCGCCGGATTGTGAACTGATGGTCCGTGCCGGCCAGACGGCCGGGAAAGCCGCGGTGTTTCAGCATGGCCGCCTCCCTGCTCTCCGGATCGGAAAAAAAGTGCTTAACCGGCGGATCATTCCCAGACACAGCCTCCCTCGGCGGGCAGATATGCGCCGATGTACATCGTCGCCTCCGGGTCCATCACCCCGCGCTCCACGATCCGGTCCATCAGCGTGATGATGATCTGATCGACACCGCCCGCCTCGGCCGCCGCAGGCATACCCTCGGCATCGCACAGGTGGTCGAGATCGCCGACAACCCGATCATACCCGGCCTCGCCCTCGCCGGCCCCGATCTGCGGCGCAAGAAACCGCAGCGTCAGCCAGATCTGTCCGTCGGCCTGCTCTTCGACGATCCGGTCATGATAACTGACCTCGATCCCCGACGGCACCTGGGGATGCGGATTCGCTGCGCCGGAGGCCTGCGCACAAAGCGCCAGCGCGATACCGGCCCCGCACCGCAGCAGCGCCCGCCCGTTCGGGCCCCTTCCTTCCATCCGGTCCACAATCATGACGATCTCAGCCACCTGTCGCGATGCGAAGGATCGTCAAGAAGCGCGGCGATGCGTGCCTCGATCCTCTCGCGGTTGAACTGTGCGCCCGTGATCCGCCCGCCCGCGCGGACAGTGAGCCCGCCTCCGGCGCGAACGACCTCGACCACGGGCGAGAACCCGCGCTGCGACCGTATCGCCCGCCACAGATCCTGCCGGATCTGGCTGGCGATCCGCAGCCGCCGCGCCGCTGGCAGGGTGGTGCGCGCCTCGACGTCGAAGCGGGCCGGCAGATGTCGGGCCAGTGTCAGGCGCGCCCCGTCGCGCAGGATATGCCAGCGCTCTGCCATCGTGCCCTACAACGGGATGTTGTTGTGCTTCTTCCACGGCGTCTCGGTCCGCTTGTGCCTGAGGCTGGCAAAGGCGCGGGCGACGCGGCTGCGCGTGGAATGGGGCTGGATCACCTCGTCGATGAACCCCCGCTCGGCGGCAACGAAGGGGTTGGCGAAACGCGCCTCGTAATCGGCCGTCCGGCGGGCGATCTTCTCGGCATCGCCCAGTTCCGAACGATAGAGGATCTCGGTCGCCCCCTTGGCCCCCATCACGGCAATTTCGGCCGTCGGCCAGGCATAGTTGATATCGCCGCGCAGGTGCTTGGAACTCATCACGTCGTAGGCCCCGCCATAGGCCTTGCGGGTGATTACCGTCACCTTGGGCACCGTCGCCTCGCCAAAGGCGAAGAGCAGCTTGGCGCCATGCTTGATGACCCCGCCGTATTCCTGCGCCGTACCCGGCAGGAAGCCCGGAACGTCGACAAAGGTCAGGATCGGAATTTCGAACGCGTCGCAGAAACGGACGAACCGCGCCGCCTTCTTGGAACTGTCGATGTCGAGACAGCCGGCCAGCACCAACGGCTGGTTGGCGACCACCCCGGTCGTCTGCCCTTCGATGCGGATGAAACCGGTGATGATGTTTCCGGCATAATCGGCCTGGATCTCGTAGAAATCCGCCTCGTCCGCGACCTTCAGGATCAGTTCCTTCATGTCATAGGGCGTCTGGGCATTGTCGGGGACAAGGGTATCGAGGCTTTCCTCGAACCGGTCCGGCGTGTCGAAGAACGGCCGTACCGGCGCCTTCTGGCGGTTGTTGAGCGGCAGGAAATCGACCAGCCGGCGAATCTCGGCCAGCGCCTGAACGTCGTTGTCGAAGGCCCCGTCCGCCACGCCCGATTTTCTGGTGTGGGTGGCCGCACCGCCCAGTTCCTCGGCGGTGACCACTTCGTTGGTCACCGTCTTCACCACGTCGGGGCCGGTGACGAACATGTAGGAGGTGTCGCGGACCATGAAGATGAAATCCGTCATCGCCGGCGAATAGACCGCCCCGCCGGCACACGGCCCCATGATCACCGAGATCTGCGGGATCACGCCCGAGGCCTCGATATTGCGCTGGAACACTTCGGCATAGCCCGCCAGACTGTCGACCCCTTCCTGGATGCGCGCGCCGCCCGAATCGTTCAGCCCGATCACCGGGGCGCCGTTCTGCACCGCCATGTCCATGATCTTGCATATCTTGCGCGCATGGGTCGCCGAAAGAGAGCCGCCGAACACGGTGAAATCCTGGCTGAAGACATAGATCAGCCGCCCGCTGATCGTGCCCCAGCCGGTCACCACGCCATCGCCGGCCGGCTTTTCGGCATCCATGCCGAAATCGGTGCAGCGATGGGTCACGAACATGTCGAACTCCTCGAACGACCCCTCGTCCAGAAGAAGTTCGATCCGCTCGCGCGCCGTCAGCTTGCCCTTTTCGTGCTGGGCATCGATCCGGCGCTCGCCGCCACCCAGGCGGGCCGAGGCACGGCGCCTTTCAAGTTCCTCGAGAATGTCCTTCATGTCTCCATCCCCATATTTTCCAACGTGGATACCAAAGCATACCCAAACAGTGAAAGCGTCATCTTTGAAAATTTGCAAAATATTGGCAGAGGCAAACAAGCTAATTGAATAATTGCAAATCGAACCAGACCGCCGCCGCCGATGGACAGCCACCGGCGGACGCATTACACGCGCGGAATGTCAGCGCCAGCACCGGTCCGCATTCTCGACCGTACAACACCGCCGCATATCCTGACGCTGGTCCTGCTTGCCGGCCTGTCGGCGATGAACATGAGCATGTTCCTGCCCTCGCTACCGGCGATGACCGTGTATTTCGCCACCGACTACGCGACAATGCAGCTTGCCGTATCGCTGTATCTGGCCGCGACGGCGGCGCTGCAACTTGTCATCGGCCCGCTTTCCGACAGGTTCGGGCGGCGTCCGGTCGTGCTGGCCTCGCTGGGAATATTCATCGCCGCGACGCTGGGCTGCCTGCTGGCCCCGACCGCGCTGGTCTTCCTGGCCTTTCGCATCGCGCAATCGACCGCCGTCGTCGGCATCGTGCTGTCGCGTGCCATCGTGCGCGATATCTATCCGCAGAGCGAGGCCGCCTCGCGGATCGGCTACGTGACCATGGGCATGGCGCTGATTCCGATGATCGCCCCGATCCTCGGCGGCGCGCTGGAGCAGATCTCCGGCTGGCGCGCCACCTTCGTCTTCCTGCTTGCGGCGGGCGTGCTGGTCTGGTGGCTCTGCCGCGCCGATCTCGGCGAGACGGCGCGCAACACGCGTGTCACCTTTGGCCAGCAATTGCGCGACTATCCCGAACTTCTGCGTTCACGCCGGTTCTGGGGCTATGCACTGGCCTGCGCCTTTGCGTCGGCGGCTTTTTTTGCCTTTCTCGGCGGGGCACCCAATGTCGCCGGCGAGATCTTCGGCCTGACGCCGCTCTGGACCGGGGTCAGTTTCGGCGCCCCGGCCGCGGGCTACCTGTTCGGCAATTACCTGACCGGCCGGTTTTCGGCCCGCGTCGGCATCAACCCGATGATCCTGGCCGGCGCGCTTGCCGCGACCGGCGGGCTGGGGCTTTCGCTGGCGCTGGGATTTCTCGGCATCTCCGGGCCCGTCCTCTTCTTTTCCCTCATCACGACACTCGGGCTCGGCAACGGGCTGGTGATGCCCAATGCGACGGCGGGCATGCTGTCGGTCAGACCCGAGCTTGCCGGGACCGCCAGCGGACTGGGCGGTGCGATCATGATCGGTGGCGGCGCCGCGCTGTCGGTGCTGGCGGGGCATCTGCAGCAGGGCAGCGCCACGCCCGTTCCGCTGCAATGGCTGATGTTCCTTGCCTCGGCAATGTCGCTGGTCTGCACGCTTTACGTGCTGCGCGTGGAACGCGACGCCCGGCTTGCCTCCTGATCTTTGCAAAGACTAGGATACGACAGCCGCAAAACTGCAAAGTGCCATGACGCAGAAGAAACTCTATGCAGGCGTCAAGCTGAACGAAATCCGCACCCGGCTCGGGCTGACGCAGAAGGTCTTTGCCGCCAAGCTGGGCGTGTCGCTGCCCTATCTCAACCAGATGGAAAACAACCACCGGCCGATCTCGACCACGGTTGTACTGGCACTGGCGCAGGAGTTCGGGCAGGACGTGACCGAACTGAGCGCCGGCGATACCGAGCGCATCGTCGGCGACATGCGCGAGGCGCTGTCCGATCCGGTGTTTTCCGACATGCCGCCGCTGGCCGACCTGCGGCTTGCCGCCTCGAACGCGCCGGCCCTGACCCGCGCCTTTCTGGAGCTGCACAGCGCTTACCGGCGCAGCCAGGAACGGCTCGTCACCCTGGACGCGGCGCTGGGGCAGGCGAGCGGGCGCGTCACAGTCTCGCCATGGGAGGAGGTGCGCGATTTCTTCCATTACATGGACAATTACATCGACGCGGTGGACCGCACCGCCGAGCATTTCGGCGGCGACAACCCGATGGCGGCGGCGATGAAGACGCTCGAAAGCCGCCGGGTGACGGTTGCCATCACCGAAGAGGGCGACCTGCGTTCCTTCGATCCCGAACGGCGCGAGCTGACGCTTTCGGCGCGGTCGAGCCCGGCGACGCGCAACTTCCAGATCCTGCACCAGATCGCGCTGCTGACGCAGAACGACCTGCTCGACGCGACGCTCGATCTCGCCCGGTTCCAGAGCGCCGAGGCGCGCGCCATCGCCAGAATCGGGCTGGCGAATTACTTTGCCGGTGCGGCGCTGCTGCCCTATGGCCGGTTTCGCGCCGCCGCGCGCGAAACGCGGCACGATCTGGAACGGCTGGCGCACCGCTTCGGGGCGTCGATCGAACAGGTTGCGCATCGGCTCTCAACACTCCAGCGTGCCGGCGAAAAGGGCGTGCCGTTCTTTTTCGTCCGCGTCGATCAGGCAGGGAACATCACCAAGCGGCATTCGGCCACCCGGCTGCAGTTCGCCCGTTTCGGCGGCGCCTGCCCGCTGTGGAACGTGCACCGCGCCTTTGAAACGCCAAGCCACTTCCTGCGGCAACTGGCCGAAACGCCCGATGGCGAGCGGTACCTGCTGCTGGCGCGCGACGTGTCGAAATACGGCGGTGCCTGGGGCGCACCCGACCGGCGCAATTCGATCGCGCTCGGCTGCGAGGTCGGGTATGCGGCGCAGCTTGTCTATGCCGACGGGCTGGATACGGCGAACCCCGCCGCCTACGAGCCCATCGGCACCTCGTGCCGGATTTGCGAGCGCCGCAACTGCCAGCAGCGGTCCTTTCCGCCGCTGGAACGTACGCTGCGCTTTTCGCCCGACCGGCGCCGGGTGCTGCCCTACGAGATCGGCGACTGACCGGCGGTCCGCCGCAAGCATCGCACCCGCCCGTTTGCGCCAACGCCGCCCTTGCGTCCGGGCGGCCCTTCCCCTATCCCGCCACCGGACAACACGAAGGGACGGGCAGGTATCATGCCGCTTCTGGTGATGAAATTCGGCGGCACATCGGTCGCCACGCTGGACCGGATCCGCCGGGCGGCAAAACGTGTCGGCCGCGAAGTCGCCAACGGCTACGAGGTGATCGTCATCGTCTCGGCGATGGCCGGAAAGACCAACGAACTGGTCGGCTGGGTCGAGGCGACCTCGCCGCTGTTCGACGCCCGCGAATACGATGCGGTTGTCAGTTCGGGCGAGAACGTCACCGCCGGGCTGATGGCGCTGACGCTTCAGGAAATGGACGTGCCGGCGCGGTCGTGGCAGGGCTGGCAGGTACCGCTCAGGACGACGGACGTGCATGCCGCCGCCCGGATCGAGGAAATCCCCACCGCCAATATCAACGCCAAGTTCGCCGAGGGGATGAAGGTGGCGGTTGTCGCCGGGTTTCAGGGCATCGCGCCCGACGGCCGCATCACCACGCTGGGGCGTGGCGGATCGGACACCACGGCCGTGGCCTTTGCCGCCGCCTTCGGGGCCGAGCGCTGCGATATCTACACCGATGTCGACGGCGTCTACACCACCGACCCGCGCATCTCGTCCAGGGCCCGCAAGCTCGACAGGATCGCCTTCGAGGAAATGCTCGAACTGGCCAGCCTCGGCGCCAAGGTGCTCCAGACCCGTTCGGTCGAGCTTGCCATGCGCTACAAGGTGCCGCTGCGCGTGTTGTCGAGCTTCGAGGAATATGACCCCACAGCAGGCACGATCGTCTGCGACGAGGAGGAAATCATGGAAAGCAATGTCGTCTCGGGCGTGGCTTACAGCCGCGACGAAGCCAAGGTCACGCTGATGTCGGTCGCCGACCGGCCGGGCGTCGCCGCGGCGATCTTCGGCGCGCTGTCGGATGCCGGCGTGAATGTCGACATGATCGTCCAGAACATCTCGGAGGAAGGTCGCACCGACATGACCTTCTCCTGCCCGACCAATCAGGTCGCCCGGGCCGACCGGGCGCTTCAGGAAGCGCGCGACGCGGGGCTGCTCAACTATCACGGCCTGGTCGCCGACAACGACGTCTGCAAGGTATCGGTGGTGGGAATCGGGATGCGCTCGCACACCGGCGTCGCCGCCACAATGTTCAAGGCACTTTCCGCCGAAGGAATAAACATCAAGGTCATCACGACATCGGAAATCAAGATCTCGGTGCTGGTGGGCAGAAAATATCTGGAATTGGCCGTTCAGGCCCTCCATGATGCCTTCGGGTTGGAAAAGGCGGGCTGAAACCGCACCGCCGCCCGCAGGGGAACCGACAGGTGAGCGAGACACAAAGCAGCAGCAGACGGTTGCTGGGCCGGCTGAAGCAGGTGCTGGCCAAACCTGCCGAGGGGCAGGAGCGGCTGGATCGCATCACGCGCCTCATCGCGGGCGAGATGGGGTCCGAAGTCTGCTCGATCTACCTCTTCCGCGACGACGAGACGCTTGAGCTTTGCGCCACCGAAGGTCTCAAACCCGAGGCAGTGCACAAGACGCGCATGCGGCTGGGCGAAGGTCTGGTCGGCCGGGTAGCGCTCAGCACCAAGCCGGTCAACACCGGAAACGCCCCCTCCGAAGCCGGTTTCCGCTACATGCCCGAGACCGGAGAAGAGATCTTCTCGGCTTTTCTGGGCGTGCCGATCCAGCGGCTGGGCGAGCGGATGGGCGTGCTGGTTGTCCAGTCCCGGGAAAAGACCCCCTACGACGAGGACGAGGTCTATGCCCTCGAAGTCGTGGCGATGGTGCTGGCCGAGATGACCGAACTGGGCGCCTTTGTCGGCGAAGGTGCCGCCATGGCGGCGCCGCACCAGCATCCGGTGATGCTGCGCGGCAGTATCGGCCAGGAGGGCGGCGCCGAGGGCCGCGTCCTGCTGCACGAACCCCGCGTCGTGGTGACCAACCCCTTCGCCGACGATGCCGATGCCGAACTGCACCGGTTACGCGACGCGGTGAGCAGGCTGCGCGTATCGGTCGACGAGATGCTGACCGGCACCGACCTGTCGGACAAGGACCAGCGCGAGGTGCTGGAAGCCTATCGCATGTTCGCCAATTCCAAGGGCTGGCTGCGGCGCATGGAGGCCGACATCAACCGCGGCCTGTCGGCCGAATCGGCGGTCGAGAAAGAACAGACCTCGGCCCGGGCCCGGCTCGAACAGGTACCCGATCCCTATATGCGCGAACGGCTGCACGACCTCGACGATCTGTCGAACCGGCTGCTGCGCCTGCTGACCGGACAGGGCGCAAACACCGGCGTCGATACACCGGATGACCCGGTTCTGGTGGCGCGCAACATCGGCCCCGGCGAGCTTCTCGCCTATGGGCGCGGGCTCAGGGCCATTGTGCTGGAGGAAGGGTCGGTCGGCAGCCATGCCGCCGTGGTGGCCCGGGCGCTGGCGATTCCGCTGGTCATCAACTGCGAGCGCATCACCGCCGAGGCGCTGAACGGCGACCGGATCATGGTCGATGGCGATCAGGGGATCGTCCACCTGCGCCCCGAGGATACCGTCGCCGCCGCGTTCCGCGACAAGATGGCGATGCAGGCCAAGGCGCAGGAACGCTACGCCTCGATCCGGCGCGTTCCGGCGACCACGGTCTACGGCCCGACGATCCGCCTCGACATGAACGCCGGCCTGATGGCCGATCTTCCGTCGCTGAAATCTTCCGGCGCCGAGGGTGTCGGCCTGTTCCGGACCGAGCTTCAGTTCCTTGTCCGCAACAAGTTTCCGACGCGCGGTGAACTTGCGGCGCTCTACTCGCGCGTGCTCGACGCGGCGAACGGCAGGCGTGTCGCCTTCCGGACGCTGGACATAGGCTCCGACAAGGTGCTGCCCTACATGAAGCCGCAGGACGAGCCCAACCCGGCTCTTGGCTGGCGGGCAATCCGGGTCGGGCTCGACAAGCCAGGCGTCATGCGCATGCAGTTGCAGGCCCTGATTCGCGGCGCCAAGGGCCGGCCGCTGACCGTGATGTTCCCCTTTATCGCCCAGTTCGAGGAATTCAGGATTGCCCGCCAGCAATTTCTTGACGAACTTGCGCGCGAGGAACGTCTCGGCCATCCGCTGCCACAAAAGGTCGAGATCGGCGCGATGCTGGAGACCCCCAGCCTCGCCTTCGCGCCCAAGCACCTGTTCGACATAACCGATTTCATTTCGGTCGGCGGCAACGACCTGAAACAGTTCTTCTTCGCCGCCGACCGCGAGAACGAACGGGTGCGCCGCCGCTACGACACACTCAGCGTTTCCTATCTGACATTTCTCGAATGGATCGTCATGCGTTGCCGCGAGACGCGCACCCCGCTCAGCTTCTGCGGCGAGGACGCCGGCCGGCCGGTGGAGGCACTGTGCTTCGCCGCCATGGGGTTTCGCGCCCTGTCGATGCGGCCCGCCTCGATCGGCCCGGTCAAGCATCTTCTGCGGCGCTCCAACCTCGCCGAGGTACGCGAGGTGATTGATGCCGCGCGCGCAAGCGGCGCCCCCACCGTTCGCCCCGCCGTCATGGACTGGCTGCGTCAGCAGGGCTGATCGCCGCAACCTGTCTGAAAAGACAGGATGATTCATGCCATCAATGGCTTGAGGTCACGCTTCCCAGCGCCTAGCGTTGCGGAAGGAACAGGAATACCGGCCACCATCGGTCGAATTCGCGGCCCCGATCCCAGCCTGCTCCGCAACGCAGTGAACCGCCCGGATACCCGGCGCGGGGTAAGTATATAGTGTCGCAGCGACGGCGCGCAGCCCCCGGGAGCGCATACAGGTGACAGACGTGTTGAGGGTGGCAATCTCACGCAGCCGCAGCGAGGTGGCGCGGCTGGTTCTGGAAAGGATCGCCTGGCGCGGTTACATCCCGCCCGAAGCCGGAGATGCGGAAGAGGTGGTCTGGCACCTCCCCGCCGATCAGGTCGACCTGATCCGCTCCGTCCTGCGCCGGAACCGCCGCCTGGCGGGCGACGCACCCGCCGATCGAAGCGCCATCGACGATGTCTGCGACAGCATTGCCGCAGAATCGCACCGCACCGGTATCCGCCCCGATTACGGCCCCAACACTTTCGGCGCGTGACCCGCAGCGCACGGATCACCCGCTACCAGCCGAATACCCTGCCGCAGGGCGCGTACGACCTGCCCGCGACGCAAGCTGCGGTATCGGGTCAGTACATCCTGCCCCCGAGAGGAACATCCCGCGACGGGGCGAGCAGCACCACCTCTCCGTCTTCGTCCGGCACACCCAGTACCAGAACCTCGGACATGAACCTGCCGATCTGGCGCGGTGGAAAATTGACCACCGCAAGCACCTGACGACCGGGCAGGTCGTCGAGCGCGTAGTGCCGGGTAATCTGCGCCGAGGATTTCCTTTCGCCGATTTCCGGCCCGAAATCGACACGCAGCTTGTAGGCGGGCTTGCGGGCTTCGGGAAAAGGCTCCGCCGCCACGATCCGGCCGACGCGGATGTCGACCCTGAGAAAATCGTCGAACGCTATCTGCATCATCGTCCCAGTTCCCGGCTGCGGTCAGCGGCAGCACCCACGGCCTTCGACATCAGCACGGGCAGCCCGTCCTCCTCGCTCATCAGCAGTTCAAGCGCGGCGGCGGTGGTACCGTTGGGCGAGGTCACGTTGATCCGAAGCTGCTCGGCGCTTTCCTCGGAGCGGTGCAGAAGCTCGCCGGCGCCAATCACCGTCTGCCGTGCCAGTTCCATCGCAAGCTCGGGCGGCAGGCCCTGCAACTCGCCGGCAAGTGCCATCGCCTCGACCAGGTGGAAGACATAGGCTGGCCCGGAACCGGAAACCCCGGTAACGGCATCGATCTGGTTTTCGGAATCGAGCCGGACTACCCGCCCGACCACGCCGAGAAGTGACTCGGCAAGCGCCATCTGGTCTTCGCTCGCATGCGCATTGCCGATAATCGCCGTGATGCCGCGCCCGACGGCGGCGGGCGTGTTCGGCATGGCGCGGACGATCGGCGTTTCCGCTCCGAGAATGCTCTCCAGCCTTTCGATCGTCGTGCCGGCGGCAACGCTCAGAAACAGCGTGTCGCCGTTGCCGAAACGCGCCATCGCCGGCAGCGCCTCGTCCATCGTCTGCGGCTTTACGGCTATCAGCACGATTGCCGGATTGTCGGGAAGTTCGGCATTCACCCCGACACCCTGACCGGCCAGCCACTCTGCCGGTTGCGGGTCGATCACCGTGATCGCCGCTGGCGGAAACCCGTCGGCCAGCCAGCCCCGCAGCATCGCCGACCCCATCTTTCCGCAGCCCAGCAGCACCAGCCCGCGGCGCCGCAGATCGTCCATATCCATGAGAGTTGTCCCCCTGTCGTTCGGGGGCGGAGGTTATGCGCGCCCGTAAGCCTCTGCAATGGCAACCTGCATTGCGGCCTCGGGCTCCTGATCGGCCCACACGACAAGCTGGAAGGCGGGATAATAGCGTTCGGCCGCAGTAACGGCTGTCGCGATCAGCCGGTCGATCTGATCGGGGCTCGCCACCTGCCCCCCCGACAGCAGCAGACCGTAGCGATAGGTCATGAGTTGCTGTTCGCTCCAGTAGGTGAAGGCCCCGGCCCAGCAATTGTCATTGACCCGGTTCAGCGCCTCGTAGAGCTTGGGCAGCTTCGCCTCGGGCGGCTCCATCTCGAAGGTGCAGATCAGCCGCAACGTCTCGTCGAAGGCAGACCAGGCCAGCGTGATCGAATAGGTCCGCCACTGCCCGGCAACCGCCATGGCGATCTGGTCGTCGGCAATCCGGTCGAAATCCCAGGAATGGTGCTCCGCCAGCGTCTCGACGATATCGATGGGATGAAGATCGTCGGTCAGGAACTCTTCTGAAAGTGACATGCCGGGCCTCGCTGTGTTAGCCTCAGTCCATTCGCTCGCGACTAGGGCTTGGTGCCTGCTCAAATTCCGGCGGTGTTATAACACCGTCCATACCATATATGGTGGGAGCAAAATGACGGCGCTGTAAAGCTGTATTTTTGTAAAAGTCGACTCGTCATGCCCGACCTGTTGCCCCGGCCGACCGCACGGCGCAACAGTCGCACGCATCCGACAAGCGAAATTCCCGATCTGCCTGCGAAAACTCCGGGCAGCCACGCAAAAGGCCGGCGCCCGTGCGGATTACCTGTCCGGTGTGCCGACGGGCGTTTCGAGCGCGTCGAGACGCGCTTTCAGCACCTCGTTCTCCTCGCGCGCTTTCTGGGCCATGGCGCGCACGACCTCGAATTCCTCGCGGGTGACAAAATCGCGATTGGCCAGCCAGCGGTCGATCATCGAGTTGAAGGCCGTCTCGGCTTCGTCCTTTGCGCCCTGGGCCACACCCATCGCATTGGTCATCAACTGCGACAGGTCGTCGAAAAATCTGTTTCGGGTTTGCATGGGCCATCCGTCGGTTACATTCGCTTCCTATATGGTCCGCGCGCCGCCGGGCTACAAGGTTGACTTCGCCGCAGACTGCTTCACATGTGCACCCGATGAAAGCCCTGATCCCGTTTCCCGAACTGAACCCGGAGCTGTTCTCCTTCTCGATCTTCGGGATGGATTTCGCGCTGCGCTGGTATGCGCTGGCCTATATCGCCGGGCTGTTGCTGGGCTGGTGGATGCTGGTGCGGCTGCTGAAGCGCCCGGCGCTCTGGCCTGCCAATCGTCCGCCGATGCGCCCGGGGCAGGTCGAGGATCTGCTGACATGGATCATCCTCGGGGTGGTGATCGGCGGCAGGCTGGGTTTCGTCCTGTTCTACATGCCCGGATATTACCTGACCCGCCCGCTGCAGATTTTCGCCGTCTGGGAAGGCGGGATGTCGTTTCACGGCGGTTTGCTCGGCGTGGTCATCGCAACGTGGCTATATGCCGGGCGGCACGATATTCCGCGGCTCAGCATGGCCGACGCGCTGGCGATCGCCACGCCGCCGGGCCTGTTTTTCGGCCGGCTGGCGAATTTCGTCAACAGCGAGCTCTGGGGCCGCGCCAGCGATGCGCCGTGGGCGATGAAATTCCCCACGATGTGCAGGGATCCGCTGGTTCAGGGATGCGCGCAGGTGGGCGAGTGGTTCTATCTGGGCGACGAGGTGCCCCGCCACCCCAGCCAGCTTTACGAGGCGACCCTGGAAGGGCTGCTGCTGGGCGCGGCGCTGCTGTGGCTGGCCTTGCGCGGGGGCGGACTGAAGAAGCCGGGGCTGATCGCCGGGGTTTTCTTTGCCGGATACGGGCTGTCGCGATTTGTGGTGGAGTATTTCCGCCAGCCCGACAGCCAGTTCGCCTCGCCCGACAATCCGGTCGGATTTGTCATCCACGGCGGGCCGGTCGGCCTGACGATGGGGCAAATGCTGTCGCTTCCGATGATCGCGCTCGGTCTGGCACTGATCTGGCGGGCATTTCGAAGAGCCGCTGCGGCATCATGAGCGAACTGCGCACCGTCCTGATCCGGAGAATCCTGGCGACCGGTCCGCTGACCCTTGCCGATTACATGGCGGAATGTCTGTTTCACCCCAGCCTTGGCTACTATACCGGCGCCGAGGTTTTCGGAGCGGCAGGCGATTTCACCACCGCGCCGGAAATCAGCCAGGTGTTCGGCGAGATACTGGGGCTGGCGCTTGCCCAGGGCTGGATCGATCAGGGCCGCCCCGAAACCGTGGCGCTTGCCGAACTCGGCCCCGGGCGCGGCACACTCATCGCCGACATGCTGCGGGCCGCGACGGCGGTGGCGGGCTGGCGGAGCGCGCTGCGGGTGCATCTGGTCGAGGCGAGCCCGAAACTGCGCGAGGTACAGCGCCGCGCGCTCGGCGAGGCGCCGGCGAAATGGCACCACACGGTGCAGGATTTGCCCGAGGCGCCGCTCTACCTGGTCGCCAACGAATTTTTCGACGCGCTTCCGATACGCCAGTTTGTCCGCGACGGCGGCGCGTGGCGCGAGCGGATAATCGTGGTGCGCGATGGCGCGCTGTCGTTCGCGCTGAGCGAACCGGTGCCGGTCGCCGCGCTGGCGCACCGGCTCGCCGATACGCGCGACGGGGATGTGGTGGAACACTGCCCGGCGCTTGCCGGCATCGTGGGCGAAATCGCCCGCCGGATCGTAACCTGCGGAGGGATGGCGCTGATCGTCGATTATGGCGGATGGCGATCGCTGGGAGACACCTTTCAGGCCCTCCGCAACCATCGCGGAACCGATCCGCTGGCGGCGCCGGGTCATGCCGATCTGACCGCCCATGTCGATTTCGAACGGATCGCCGCCGCCGCGCTGGACGCGGGCGCAGCCATAACGCCGCTGACCGGACAGGGCGCGTTTCTGGAGCTGCTGGGAATCACCGCGCGCGCGCAGGCACTTGCCGCCCGGATAGCGCCGGGGCCGGCGCTCGAAAACCATATTGCCGCGCATCGGCGCTTGACCCACCCGCAGGAAATGGGTTCGCTCTTCAAAACGCTCGCCATCTATCCGCCCGATACCCCGCAGCCGCCCGGATTCGCCCGATGACCCTGGAAATCCTGACATCCGATTCGCTCTCGCCGCTGCGCCATGGCTTTTTCACCCGGCATGGCGGGGCGTCATCGGGCGTGTTCGAGGGGCTGAATTGCGGAACCGGATCCTCGGATCAGGCGGATATCGTGGCGATCAACCGCAAGCGCGTCGCTCAGGCGATGGGGGTCGATACCGGTCGCCTGATATCCATGCGCCAGGTTCACTCGGCATCGGTTCACACCCTGACCGGCGTGCCGGCCGCCCCCCCCGAGGCGGACGGGCTGGTTACCGACCTGCCCGGCCATGCCCTGACCGTGCTGACGGCAGATTGCCAGCCGGTATTGTTCGCCGATCACGACGCGCGGGTGATCGGCGCCGCGCATGCGGGCTGGAAAGGCGCCATGAACGGGGTTCTCGAAGCGACACTCGATGCGATGGAGGCGCTTGGGGCCGAGCGGGGCAATACGGTGGCGGTGATCGGCCCGACGATCAGCCAGCGCGCCTATGAGGTCGGCTGGGACTTTTACGACGATTTCATCGCCGAGGACCCGGACAACCAGCGGTTCTTTTCCGGTGGCGGTGCGCAGAAGCCGCATTTCGACCTGCCCGCCTATGGGCTTCACCGGCTCCGGAGCGCCGGTATCGGGCATGCGTCATGGACACGCCACTGCACCTATTCCGACGAGGCGCGCTTCTATTCCTACCGTCGCTCGGTACACCGGGGCGAGGCCGATTACGGCCGGCTGATCGCCGCGATCCGGCTTTCGCCCGTATGACATACGGTCAGCCGCGTCCGACATAGGGCATTTCATTCGCCATCAGCGTCATGAACAGGACATTGGCATGGGCGGGCAGTGTCGCCATCTGCCAGACGGCATCGGCGACAAGGTCCACCTCGATGGTTGGCGGTGGCTGCACTCCCTCGGCGCGCGCCTTCTGCTCGATCGCTTCGAGCAACCCGGTCCGGGCATTGCCGACATCGATCTGTCCGCAGGCGATCCCGAGCGCCCGCCCGTCGAGCGATATCTGGCGTGTCAGCCCGGTGACCGCATGTTTGGTGGCGGAATAGGGGGCGGCGCCCTCGCGCGGGACATGGGCCGAGATGGAACCGTTGTTGACGATACGCCCGCCCCGGGGCACCTGCCGCCGCATCTGGCCGAATGCCGCGCGCGCCGCCAGGAACATCCCGGTCAGGTTCACTTCCACCGAGCGCCGCCAGTCCTCGACCGACACCCGGTCAATGGGCGCGGGTTCAGTGAACAGACCCGCGTTGTTGAACAGCACATCCAGCCGGCCGGTGGTGGACACAAGCGATTCGATGGCCCGGGCGACCGAGCTTTCGCTCGTCACGTCGCCGGGCAGCACATGCGCGCCGGCTTGGCCGCCGGCGATCCGCTCAAGGGCGTCGCGACGCCGGGCGAACAGGCCGACCTGCCAGCCCTCGCGCAGGAATTTCCCGGCGGTGGCGGCGCCGATGCCGCTCGATGCGCCGGTGATCAGGATGGTTCCGGTCATGGCTCCATGCTCTCCAGTTTCAGCGACGGAACCGGCGGCGCCAGATCGTCGGTGCCCAGAACGGATTGCGGCCGCCCCAGACGATAGCGCGTCACCCAGATCAGCCTTTCCTGGGCGCGGGTGATGGCGACATAGGCAAGCCGCTTCCACAACGGCTGGCCCGCCTCGATCCGGCCGGTTCGGGCCGCCGCATAGAGATCGGGCGCGAAAACCTGCACCGTCGGCCATTGCGAGCCCTGCGCCTTGTGGATGGTCACCGCAGCACCGTGCAGGAACGCCGCCCCCATTTTCGCTGCGAAGGGGATGAACGGCTCGTCCTCATCAGGCGTTTCGATCTTGATGATCGAGGCGGCGGACAGGCGCGGGTCTTCCGCCCCGATGATGTGGAGAAGCGAGAAGCCGGCCTTGCGCCCCGGTCCGAGATAGACGACCTGCGCGCCCTTGATCAGCCCGCGCGCCTCGAGATCGATACGCTTGCGCCGGTGCTTTACCGGAAGCTCCAGCCCGTCGCAGATCAGCGGCTCGCCCGGCAGCAGAGCATCCGCCGGCGCGCCGTGCACCGCCCGGAAGGCATGGATGAGGCGTATTCTGGTCGCGTTCCGCCACACGAGCACCGGCGAGCGCGCCATCAGATCGGCATCGACCCGCCCGGAGACGGCGACCCTCGCATCCTCGTTGGCGGCGGTTTCGATCATTCGCTCGAACTGCTCGAACCCGAGATCGGGGTCCGACAGCGCATGCGCCAGATCGAGGATCGGGTTGTCGCCCGCCTGCCGGTGCACCCGGTGCAGAACCAGCTTGCGGCTGTCGGGCAGCGTATCGAACACCATCTCGCCCGAGTTGTTGACCGGCGCCAGCTGCGCGGGATCGCCGAACAGGATCAGGGTGGGAAAGATCTCTTTCAGGTCATCGAACTGCCGCCTGTCGAGCATCGAGCTTTCATCGACGAGCCCGATGTCCAGCGGCTCCTCGCGCCGTTTCCAGCCGGTGATGAAATCGGAGCCGCGCAGGCCGGCAGCGGCCAGCGCACCCGGTATCGACCTGTGCGCCTGAAAAAAGGCAAAGGCGCGTTCAAGCGCCGCCTCGGTCAGCCCTTCGATTTCGGGCTTCTCCCCCTGCCCGGCCAGCCATTCCGCGATACGCTCGTATTCGGGGTCGTAGACGGGCGTATACAGGATACGGTGGATGGTCGTGGCCGGCACGCCGCGGGAACGCAGCACACTTGCCGCCTTGTTGGTCGGCGCCAGTATCGCCACCGTCCGCCGGTCCTTGCGCGGTCGCCCCTCCCAGTCGCCCGAAACGTAATCGACGCCGATCCCGGCCAGTTCGCGTGCCAGGCGCGCCAGAAGCAGGGTCTTGCCCGAACCGGCCTTGCCGATCACCGCAACCGTGCCGCTGTCGTGCCGGGGCGGCGGGGCCAGACGTTCGCCCACAAGATCGACCCCCGCGGCGACGAGCACCTCCGTCGCGGTGTCCCAGGCCTGCGCCTGATCGTCAGAGAACTGTACCGCAGCCGTGCCCATGGGCGGACCCTAGCGCTCCCGCTCCCGGGACGCCAGAGTCCGCATGGCAACCCTCACCCTTCCCGCGGGACGCGGCCACGGTTTCAGGCGATTCGCCTGATCTCGTCGTGATCGGGCATCAGCGGCGCGCGATTGAACGAATGATCGAACCAGGTGAGCGAAGTCTCGCGGTCGATCCCCAGCCGCGCCAGGGTTGGCTTCCAGGCTTCCGGCTTCATCTCCCACAGGCCGACACCGATCCGGTCCTTGCCTTCGCCCGCCGCGCCGATGACATCGGGATCGACGTGATAGAGACGATAGATCCGCTCCATCCGGGGGTCGAACACGCCGCAGAAATGCGAGAGCTTGAAATTGTCCATCAACTCGCCGGCACCGAGAACCAGCGCGGCGGCGGCGCGGCGGTCGGCGCGCGGCGAGATGCAGAAGCGCGTGCATTCCCAGATGAAGGGTGATTCGATCTTCACGCCGTCGGTCAGATGCGAGAAATGCTCGTTGATCATCGTCCGGCCGGTGGTCGGCAGAAAACGCATGGACCCGCCATGCGAGCCGTCCTCAAGCTCCCAGATCACGTAGAGCGGATTGAGCAGATCGTATTGATCATGCTCCTCTCCCTGGGAATCGACGTTGACTTCCCAGCCGAGACGACGGTGAAACTGCTCGGCCCGGTCGTGAAACATCGAGGCGCGCAGGCGGGGAAAACGATTGAGTTTGGTTCCGTAAATATAACGCAGCATGACGAGAGGCTCCTTTCCGTCAGATGAGAAAAGGATTGTAGTAGGTTGGTTAACAACACCCTACAACAACCTGAGGTTGACGCCGCAGAAAGTGTACAATTTGTGCCCGACGGGCTCGATCACACAACGATCAGACCGCGACTTAACGCGCGCGCAACCGCATGGGTCGTATTTACGGCGCCCAGCTTGTGCCGGGCGGCCTCGATGTAGACTCGAAGCGTATGTTCGGAAATGTCCATTTCCACCGCCGCCTGAGCCCGGTTCATACCCTTCGCAAGATAGGTCATGGCCGCAAGCTCGCGCGGCGAAAGCGCAGGTGCCGGTGCCGAATCTCCTCCCTGTTCGAATTCCAGAGCCTTTTTATTGAATTCATGCGCAATTATCATCAGATCGCGCATGTTTTCGTCGACGAACCCGGCCCATGTGTAATCGTCGCAATGGTCCGAGGCGGTAAAAAGTGCAAACTGACCCGAGGGGCCGCGTATCGGTATGCTCAGCCCCTGATTCCCGACACCGAATCTGGTCGCCTCCGCCAGAAAGGCCCGCGCGGTGCGCGACGACCAGTCCAGTTCCTTCCAATCGACGGGATTGAAGCGTTGCAGGCAGCCGAGGATGACCGGATCCATCCGCAGGTAATCCTTCTCGACGTAGCGGTCCACCCACTCCTGGCTGTAGGTGCCGGCGCCGAAACGTTCGCCAACGCTGTTCACCCAGTGATAGACGATGTGCGCCACGCCGTAGTGATCCCGCAACTGCTCGGTCGCGGTCTGAAGGTCGCCGACATCCGCAGCATCCTGGACGAACTCACATAGGGCTTCGAGGCTTTCCTTCATGTCCGGCCGTTTCCGGCAGCCCTCCAGTTTATCGGGCGCGCTTTCTGCCCGCCTGCACCGCGCACCAGCCGGACACTCCGGCCGTACGCATGAAATTGACGTCCGAGACCCGGGACACACGACCGAAGAACCGCGCCCCGCGACCGGTCCGATCCCGCGCGCATGCCATGCCGTTCTGAAAGCCTCGTCGGGAACGTTAACAAAATCTCGGCCGAGTCCTAGCACGAACGTTGAGCGCAATCAAAAAAAACTGCCCCGAACCTCCCCATATATGGGGAGGCGAAAAATACCAAGCCGTTGATTCCACGTGGACAGAAAACCGAAGACCGCCACCCGGGTCGGGCGGCGGCCTGATTTCACAGCAAAACAGCTTGCGCTAACGACGCGCCTCCAGCGCATCCTCCAGGGTACGCAGGCCGGTTGTCGGGGCCTGAACCAGAACCGCCATGTTCCCGGGCTTGTGTTCGTTGCGCAACATCTTCATGTGCGCCGTCGGAATTTCGGACCAGGGAAACACTTCGGACATGCAGGGATCGATACGGCGCTCCAGCATCAGGCGGTTGGCCGCCGCTGCTTGTTTGAGATGAGCGAAATGGCTTCCCTGCAGGCGTTTCTGATGCATCCACATGTAGCGCACGTCGAAGGTGCAGTTGAAGCCCGAGGTTCCGGCGCAGATCACCACCATGCCGCCCTTCTTGACCACGAAGGTCGAGACCGGGAAGGTCGCCTCGCCCGGATGCTCGAAGACCATGTCGACGTTGATGCCCTTGCCGGTGATCTCCCAGATCGCCTTGCCGAACTTGCGCACCTCGGTGAACCAGGCGGCGTATTCCGGCGTGTTCACCCTGGGCAATTGTCCCCAGCAGTTGAAATCCTTGCGGTTGATCACTCCCTTGGCGCCCAGCCCCATGACGAAACCGCGCTTGTCCTCGTCCGAGATGACGCCGATCGCATTGCCGCCCGCCGCGTTGATCAACTGGATCGCGAACGAGCCGAGCCCGCCCGACGCGCCCCAGACCAGAACGTTCTGCCCCGGTTTCAGTTCGTGCGGATGGTGGCCGAACAGCATCCGGTAGGCGGTTGCCAGCGTCAGCGTGTAGCAGGCGCTTTCCTCCCATGTCAGGTGCTGCGGACGTCGCAGAAGCTGCTGGGCCTGCACGCGGGTGAACTGGGCGAAAGAGCCGTCCGGGGTCTCGTAGCCCCAGATACGCTGCGACGGAGAGAACATCGGATCGCCACCGTTGCATTCCTCGTCATCGCCGTCGTCCTGATTGCAGTGAATCACGACCTCGTCGCCGACCTTCCAGTTCCGGACCCCCGCCCCGACGGCCCAGACGATGCCCGATGCGTCCGAGCCCGCGATGTGATATTCCGCCCCGTGCCCGTCGAAGGGCGAGACGGGTACCCCAAGGCCGGCCCAGACACCGTTGTAGTTCACCCCCGCCGCCATGACGAGAACCAGCACCTCGTGCGTGTCGATCGCCGGCGTATCGACCACCTCGACCTGGAACGACTTGTCGGGCTCGCCGTGGCGCTCGCGGCGGATCGCCCATGCGTACATCCTGGGCGGCACATATCCCATCGGGGGCATTTCACCGATCTCGTAGAGATCCTTTTCCGGGGCCGCATAGGTTGCGTGGGTCATGTCGTCCAGTGCCATCCGTGCCTCCTGACCAGGGGTCGCCGCGCCGCAGAATCGGCGCCGGGCTTCCAGCCGTGATAAAATCCGACACGCAATATTGCAATTGACTATTGCCGTTTCTTTGAAATTTTATGTCTCGCACATCCATCGAGCATGGGCATTCCGCGAAAAACCATGCCTTCCGTGCGTCGTCGCGGTGCGCCGGTCGCTGCCGCGTTGCAGCGAATTGACAGCGCCACTTTGTTTCGAATACTTCGATCCGAACGGAATAATCTTGCCCTGACGCGAAACGAGGTTCCCAGATGTCCGAATCGCCCAAAGACCGCCCCTGGCTGTTCCGCACCTATGCCGGCCACTCGACCGCGCAGGCGTCCAATACGCTCTACCGGAGCAATCTGGCAAAGGGTCAGACCGGTCTTTCCGTCGCCTTCGACCTGCCGACCCAGACCGGCTATGACAGCGATCACGCGCTGGCGCGTGGCGAGGTGGGCAAGGTCGGCGTGCCGGTATCGCATCTGGGCGACATGCGGACACTGTTCGAGGGGATCCCGCTCGAACAGATGAACACGTCGATGACGATCAATGCCACGGCGCCATGGCTTCTGGCGCTCTATATCGCCGTGGCCGGGGACCAGGGCGCCGATATCGCAAGGCTTCAGGGCACGGTCCAGAACGACATCATCAAGGAATACCTGAGCCGCGGCACCTATCTCTGCCCGCCGCGCCCGTCGCTGCGGCTGATCACCGATGTTGCCGAATACTGCTATCGCGCGGTTCCCAGATGGAACCCGATGAACGTGTGCTCCTACCACCTGCAGGAGGCCGGCGCGAC
>NZ_JBKEAE010000055.1:0-10259 GCF_047971885.1 Tropicimonas sp.
GGTGATCGTGCCCTATTCCGCCGGCGGCGGGACCGATCTGTCGGCGTGGATCATGGCCGATACGTTCCAGCGGCTGAACCCGGGCACCACCATGATCGTGCGCAACCAGCCCGGTGGCGGGGGCTCCATCGGTACCTCGGCAACGATCAATGCCCGCCCCGACGGTTACACCATCGGTACCGGCAGTCAGGGGCCGCTCGCGCTGCTGCCGCATTACGGCGGGACCGACTATACCATAGACGACATTGCCTTCATCGGCATGATGGGGCGCAACCTTCAGCTTGTCGTTGCCTGCGCCAGGGCACCCTATGGCAGTGCCGAGGAGTTTCTGGCCTATGCGCGTGCAAATCCGGGTGCGGTGCAGGTCGGCAATTCGGGTGCCGGCGGGGCGAACCACATTGCGATGGCTGCCATGGGCAATGCCGCCGAGGTCGAGTTCGAACACGTTCCGTTCGGTGGCGCGGCCGAAGCGGTAACGGCCTGCCTCGGCGGACATATCGGCGCGATGACCCTGACCCCGGCCGAGGGCATTCCCCACATCCAGAGCGGGGCGGTCGCGCCGCTGTTCATCATGGAAGACGAGCGGATCGCCCTGATGCCGGATGTCCCGACGCTCAGGGAAAACGTTGTCGATTTCACCTGGTCGTCGTGGAAGGGCGTGATCGCGCCCGACGATACGCCCGAGGACGTCCTTGCCTTTCTGCGCGACGCCTTCGGCAAGGTGTTTACCGACCCGGAGTTCATTGCCCAGATGGAGGACATGGGCGAATTCGTCGATTACCGCGATGCCGAAGGCTACGAGGCGCTGGTGCGCCACGACAGCGACACCGCCGGCGCGGTCATCGGGGAACTCGGCATGACCGACATGAACAAATAGATCCCGCAAACGTTCCGGCCCGTGGCGCGGGTGTCGCGGGCCGGGCCGGTGAAACGCCGCGCGACGGAGCCAGAACGTGGAAACGCTCTCCTATCTGCTGCAAATCCTCCGGCCGGAGGTTCTGCTGTTCATTGCCGCCGGTACGCTGGGCGGGCTGATCATTGGGGCCCTGCCGGGGCTTACCGCAACCATGGGGGTCGCACTGCTGATCCCGCTGACCTTTGGCATGGATCCGGTGATCGGGCTGAACATGCTGATCGGAATCTATATCGGCGGCATCTATGGCGGCTGCATCTCGTCGATCCTGCTGCGCACCCCCGGCACGCCCTCTTCCGCCGCGACCCTGCTCGACGGCTACCCGCTTGCCCAGAAGGGCGAGGCCGGCAAGGCGCTCGGCATGGCGACCATCGCCAGTTTCGTCGGAGGTATCATTGCCGCGATCGTGCTGGCCACGCTGGCACCGCAGCTTGCCTCGATCGCCCTGGAATTCGGGGCGCCGGAGTATTTCGCCCTGGCGCTGTTCGGCCTGACCATCATCGCCTCGCTTTCCGGCGACATGCTCAAGGGCGCGATTGCCGGCGCGCTCGGGGTGCTGATCTCGACGGTTGGGGCCGATCCGATCTCGGGTGCGTCGCGCTATACGTTCGGTGTGTCGGGCTTCGCCGGCGGGTTTTCGTTCACGCCGGCGCTGATCGGGCTTTTCGCCCTGTCCGAGGTATTCGTCCAGATCGAAAGGATATTCGCCGACAAGGTCAAACCGCTTACGGTCGCCCGGACCTATCCCAGCCGCGGCGAGATTCGCCAGAGCATGTCCGCCATGCTGCGCGGTTCGCTGATCGGCACCATCGTGGGCATCATCCCCGGTACCGGATCGGGAACCGCCTCGTGGATATCCTATAACGAGGTACGGCGCGCCTCGAAGACGCCCGAGAAATTCGGCACCGGTCATCTGCCGGGGATTGCCGCCACCGAAAGCGCCAACAACGCGGTCTGTGCCGCCGCGCTGATCCCACTGCTGGCGCTTGGTGTGCCGGGCGATGTGGTCACCGCCGTGCTGATGGGGGGGCTGATGATCCAGGGGCTCGCGCCAGGGCCGGTCCTGTTCGAGAGCCGCCCCGACCTGATCGTCGGCATCTTCGGCGGGACCTTCATGGCCACCATCTTCATGCTGGTCTTCGGCCTGCTCGGGATCCCGCTTTTCAGTCGCATCCTGCTGATCCCCAAGCGCATTCTGACCATGTGCATCGTCGCCTTCTGCTTCATCGGCTCATTTGCGATCAACCTGAACTTGGTCGATCTCTATACCATGGTCGGATTCGGCATCCTCGGCTGGGGGATGCAGAAATTCGGTTTCAGCCAGGCCGCCCTGTGCATCGCGCTGATCCTCGGGCCGATGGCCGAGGCGAACCTGCGGCGGGGTCTGCTCCAGACGCGCGACAACGTGTTCGAATTCGTCTCTGGTCCGATCACGATGCTCTTCCTCGGTCTGACGCTGCTGTCGGTCGCCGTGCCGCTTGTGCGGTCGATCCGCGGGCGCAGGCGGCTGGCCGACCAATCACGCTACTGAAAGAAAGGGTTCCGATGTCCTCGGCCTATGTTGCGCTCGTCACCTGTTTCAACGATAACGAAAGCCTGAACCTCGACGCCACGCGCGCCCAGGTCAGACGCCAGGTTGCCGCCGGCAACAATATCCTCTGCGCCGGCACCAACGGCGATTTCACCGCGCTGACCCATGACGAGAAACTCTCCCTGACCGAAGCCGTGCTGGACGAGGCCGACGGCGCGGTGAAGGTGATGGTCAACGCCGGGATGCCGGCGACATGGGAGACCCTGCAACTCGCGCGCGCGTTCGACCGGATGGGTGTGGATGGAATTGCCGTGATCACGCCCTTCTTCATCGCCTGCACCCAGGACGGGCTGGAACGGCATTTCACCACCGTTGCCGATGCGGTGCAGACGCCGGTCTATCTTTACGACATTCCGGCCCGGACCCAGAACCATATCGGGCCCGAGATCGCGCGCAAGCTGGCCGCCCATGGCAATATCGCCGGCATCAAGGACTCGGGCGGCGCGCAGGAGACTCTGGCCGAATACCTTGCCGTCGGGCGCGAGACCGACGGTTTCGATGTGTATTCCGGCCCCGATCATCTGGTTCTGTGGAGCCTGCGGAACGGGGCCGCCGGCTGTATCTCCGGGCTGGGCAATGTCATGCCCGACACGCTGGCCGCGATTGTCCGCGCCTTTGACGCGGGCGATACGGCCGAGGCGGAGCGTCAGCAGAAACGCTACGCGGACTTCCGCACCGATCTTTATGCGCTCGGGTTTCCTCCGGCGCTGGTCAAGCGCAGCCTCTGGTGCATCGATCCTTCGGTTGGCGCCTCGCGGCAGCCGGCGCTGCTGCCCGATCCGGCACAGGACGGGAAGGTGCGCGATATTCTGGCCAGATACGAACTGCTTTAGGAAACCGCGATCATGACACTTGTGGCAACCACCTCTCCGGGCTTTGCCCGGCACGGATCGGTTCCGGGGCGGCTCGAAAGGACCGGCTGGGATTTCGTTCGCTGCGCCGATTCCGCGCTGTCCGATGGCGGTCTGGGCAACTATCTGGCCGAGGTCGATTACCTCGTTGCGGGGCTGTTTCCGGTTACCGGCGAAACGCTGACCGCCGCCCCCCGGCTAAAGGGGGTTCTGAAACACGGTGTCGGTGTGGACAGTATCGACATTTCCGCCTGTACCGCCGCCGGCATTCCGGTGATGAACACGCCCGGCGCAAATGCCAACGCGGTGGCCGAGCTTGCGGTGGGCATGATGCTGTCTTTCGCCCGCAACATCGCCACCGGCCATGCCAGCGTGACCTCGGGCGGGTGGAACCGCGCGGCGGGAACCGAAATCGCGGGCAAGACGCTGGGAATCGTCGGGCTCGGAGCCATCGGCAAGCTGCTGGCCGTAAAGGCGCAGGCGTTGGGGATGGAAGTCGTGGCGAGCGATCTTTATCCCGACCACGCCTTCATGGCCGAAAACGGAATCGCGCTTGAAGACCTCGGGTCGTTGCTCGGGCGCGCCGATTTCGTTTCGCTGCATGTATTCGGCGGCAAGGACAATGCCGCGCTGATCGGAAAGCCGCAGCTTGAGCGGATGAAACCCGGCGCCTGTCTGCTGAACCTTGCGCGGGGCGAAGTGGTCGATACCGATGCGCTGGCCGAGGCGCTGAACGACGGGCGGATCGCCGGGGCGGCGATAGATGCCTATGTTTCGGAGCCTCCCGACACGTCGCATCCGATCTTCAGTGCCCCGCGGGTGACCTTTACCCCCCACACCGGCGCCGATACCATCGAGTCGATCGAGCGGGTCGGGCTGATGAATATCGAGGATATCGAGACACTCATCGCCGGCGGCCGGCCCGTGCGCTGCCTCAACCCGGAGGTGTTCGACCGATGAGCGCCGTTGATGAACACAGATACGGGATACAGGATCTCGAGAAATTCGCCCTTGCGCTGTTTTCCGCCGCCGGGCTGGAACCGGACAAGGCCGAAGCGGTCGCCACCTATCTGGTCCGTGCCGATCTGATGGGCCATTCAACCCACGGGCTGGCATTGGCGGGGTGGTACCTGGACAAGATCGAAAAGGGCGTGATCCGGAAATCCGGTGCCGTCGATGTCGTCTCGGACCGTCCGGCCGCCGTTGCCTGGCGCGGCAAGCGCCTGCCCGGTGCGTGGCTTACCGCACAGGCGGTGAAACTCGCCTCGGAACGGTCGAGAGAGGTTGGCACCTGCACGGTTGCGATTGCTGACAGCGGGCATATCGGGGCGCTTGCCGCCTATCTGGTCGATGCGACATCGCAGGGGCTGCTGGTCCAGGTGGCGTCGTCCTCTCCCTCCGGCTCGCAGGTGGCGCCTTTCGGTGGCACAAGGGGGGTCTATACCCCTGATCCGGTTGCCTACGGTATTCCCACGCCGGATGAGCCGATCCTGATCGACATCTCGGCCTCGATCACCACCAACAACATGGCGCAGAGGCTCATCCGCGAGGGGCGCCGCTATCCGGCGAAATGGCTGATGGAGGCAGACGGCACCCCCACGGACGACCCCGATGCGCTGAACCGTGGCGGTACATTGCTGCCGACCGGCGGCCTCGATCACGGTCAGAAGGGATATGGCATGGCACTCTGGGTCGAAGCGCTGACACAGGGGCTTGCCGGATACGGCCGCGCCGATGCGCCCGAAGGCACCAACGCAGCAGTGACGGTACAGGTATGGGATCCGGCGGCGTTCGGCGGTCGCGCGGCGTTCCTGCGTCAGACCGGCTGGCTGGCGGATGCCTGCCGGCGCAACCCGCCCCGGCCGGGGATCGGGCGCGTGCGCCTGCCCGGCGAAGCGGCGACCGCCAGCATGCGCGATGCGGCAGAACGGGGCGTTGTGCTGCATCCGGGCATCGTCGACGGATTGGCTCGCCGCGCCTCGGGCCTGGCCATTTCCTTGCCCATACCGCTCCGGCCATAGGACAGGGCGCTGTGGTCGATCGGCTGGCGCCAGATGGCCAGCCGCCGCGAGAGGCGCGCGCCCGAACGATCAGACAATGCCACCGGCCAGCGCCGCCTGTTCGTCGCGGACCGTTCCGAAGCGCGGCGCATCGGGTGCCCGAAGGTCATGCGCGCGGACCATCGCGTCGCGCACAAAGGCGATATGGGCGGTCTCCTCGATGATCTCGGCCAGATATTGCGCCGCCAGCAACGTTTTGCCGGTCCCGATCGTGCCGTGGTTTGCCATGACCGCCGCCCGGACCGTGGGATCGTCGAAACAGGGGCCAATCATTGCCGCGGTCTGCGGGCCGAGGTTTGCCGACAGCGGGATGAGCGGCATGCGCCCGATCTTTTCCACCGTCTGCACCGTCAGGCAGGGGACCTCGAGCCCGGCGCTGGCGTAGCCGGTC
The DNA here is from genome assembly GCF_047971885.1 of Tropicimonas sp. Classification (NCBI taxonomy): domain Bacteria; kingdom Pseudomonadati; phylum Pseudomonadota; class Alphaproteobacteria; order Rhodobacterales; family Roseobacteraceae; genus Tropicimonas; species Tropicimonas sp. The sequence goes on from NZ_JBKEAE010000055.1 coordinate 5,807, forward strand.
GCCCATGGGCTGTGGCAATGCACGATGGCGTTGATATCCTCGCGCCGCCGGTAGATTTCGAGGTGAAATTCGAGGTCCTTCGAAGGTTTGAGGTCAACGGCCGAAGGCAGCACCGTGCCATCCAGCATGACCACCTGCAGATTGTCGCGCGTGCATTCGTTGAATCCCACCCCCGACGGCTTGATCACGATGGCATCGCGCGAGGCCAGCCTCACCGACAGGTTGCCCCCGGCATTGGTCTGAAGCCGCAGGTCGAAGCTGCGCTTCGCCGTGGCGATCAGGTCGTCCTTGCGCGCGAGGATATCGGCGGAATCGAGTGGGTCTGGCATGCTGTTGGTCTCCGGATCAGATATGGGAAAGCAGCCGCGAGACCGCCTCGGCGGCGGTTTCGGGGGCGCTGATATGGCTGGGAATGCGGGTGACGGAATAGCTCCGTGCTTCAGCCTCGAACACTGCGGCCGCGCATTCGCGCAGCGCGGCATCCTCGATGGCGCCGCCCGGGCGATCCTCGCTGCTGAAACCGCCCATCGGCAATAGCACCTCGCAAGGCGCGGTCGAGGTATTGAGGTCTGCTGCCAGCGCGGTTGCGACCCTGACCATCTCGGGCTCGGTCAGCTTGACATGGGTGAAATAGCTCGACTGCCGGTAATGGGGCCGTTCGCGCCATTCGGGCCGCAACTGATCCAGCGCGCCTCCGTCGAGAAAGTTCATCGCCCCCGGCAGCAGCACGCGCGGCAGCGCGGAGGCGCAGGTAAAGCGCGCCGGCATCGGCACATGCGCGCCGGCCACATGGAGCCGGACCGCCTCGTTCACTGTCATGTCGATCAGCCCGCTGAACATGCCTGCTTGCGCAAAGCGCGTCAGCGCCGCCCCTCCGAAGCCCGAGGCGTGGAAGGCCGAGGTCTCGTGCCCTTGCGTGCGCAACAGGCGCAGGATCTCCTCGCCCGCCCCCTGCGTGACGCCCAGCATGGTGACTGCAACGCTCCTGCGCGGCGCGGGTGCGGGTGTATCCGAACCGACCACCCCGGCCACCATGGCAGCCGTGCGCTGAAACACCCGCCTGAGGATCGCGTTCATGCCCTGCACGTCGCACAGCGTGGGAACAAGCGTGATCGCACTGTCCGCCACCGCACCGCGCGGGTCGAAGGGCAGCGTGGTGATCATGAACCTGGGCAGGTCGAGCGGAAGCTGTCGCATCGCGCGCAGCGCCATTTCACTGCCGGTTCCGCCCCCCACCGCAACCACCGCCGACGGATTGGCGGCGGAAATTTCGCCGACCGTCCGATCCACGGCTTCGCCCATCCGGCGAAGCTTCTCGTCGCCCGGCAGCACCTGCCCGCCCGCGCCCAGCGACAGATCAACACGAACGACAGCGAGCCCGTGTTCCTGAAACGCAGCACTCAGCGCCGCGAGTTCCTCGGGCTTGGTTTCGTAGGTTCCCAGAAGCGCAACCGGCCCCGCCATTGTCAGCCCTTCACCGCGCCGGCGGTCATCCCGGTGATGATCTGGCGCGAGGCGAACAGCGTGAACAGGATCGGCGGAATGGCCAGCAGCATGCCCGTCGCCATGATCACACCCCATTCGATGTTGAATTCGCTGGTGTTGTTCACGATCAGGATCGGCACCGTCATCGTGTCGCGGTCGGCCAGCGCCGAGGCCAGCAGGTATTCGTTCCACGCGATCCGGAAGGTAAAGATCGCCGCCGCCGCAAGGCCGGGTTTGATCAGGGGCAGAACGACCATGAAAAACACCTGAAAGGCGCCCGCACCATCGACCCGTGCAGCTTCCTCCAGCGACCGGGGGACCTGGACGATGAAGCTCTGCAATATCCAGATGACGAAGGGCAGGTTCATCGCCACATAGACCAGAATGATGCCAAGATGCGTGCCGGCAAGGCAGACATCGCCCCGCCCGCCGAAAACCTCGCGGATATAGGCCCCGATCATCGAAGCGCGGTCGATGCAGAAGGCGTTGTTCCACAGCCCGAAGACCGGCACCAGCAGCACCGCCGGTGGCACCATGCGCACCGCGAGCGTGGCAAAGGAAACCGTGTCGCGCCCCATGAAACGGAACCGTACCAGCGCATAGGCGGCCATGCAGCCGATCACCAGTGTCAGCACGGTCGAGATCAGCGCGATGATGAGCGAGTTCACGAAGGCCCCCCCGAACCGGATGGCGCAGAAATCCAGATGTTCGGGATCGTACCAGAGTATGTCGCACAGCGCGGTTTCGTAATTCCGGATCGTCGGCATGAAAAACAGCCCGCCGGTGCCCGAGATGATATCGACATCGAGCTTGAACGAGTTTGCGAACAGCAGGACAACCGGCCCGACCGACATGAATATCAGCGCCGCGAGAAGGGCATAGAAGGCCGGATTCTGCTTGTCGTAACTGACGTCTGCCATGTCTCAGCCCTCTTCGCGGAATTGCATCGCCTGCTGGCGCCGCGCGCGCGCCTCCTGCCAGCGGGTAAAGGCGAACATGCCGAGCGTGAGCACCAGCAGCAGCAGCAGCAGGTAGTTCGACATCGCTGCCGCCTCGCCCAGTTCGCGGAACTCCTGCGCCGTGCGGGCGATGCGCAGGGCGAGGATCTCGGTCGACAGCCCCGGTCCGCCTTCGGTCATTACCAGGATCACCTCCAGCACCTTGAACGCGTCGATCAGGCGAAGCAGCATGGTGACGATCAGCACCGGCGCCATCAGCGGCAGCTTGATATGGACGATCTGCTGCCAGCCCGTCGCGCCGTCGATACGCGCCGCCTCGAGCGCCGAGGACGGCAGCGATTGCAACGCGGCAAGCGACAGGATGAAGATGAACGGCGTCCATTGCCAGATATCGGCGATGATGACCGACAGCAGCGCGTGGTTTCCCAGCCAGTCGACCCTTGGCAGGTCGAGGGCGGTGAGCCAGCGGTTGAAGATGCCGTCGGTCGGATGGTACATGAAACGCCACACCAGCCCCACCACCACCGGCGCGATCATCATCGGCAGGATGAACAGCGTTCTCAGGATCGACATGCCGCGAATGTTGCGGTCGAGCAGCAGTGCCAGCCCGACCCCCAGCAGCATTTCCGCGCTCACCACGGTAAAGGCGAAGGTCAGCGTGACGCTGACGCTTTCGCGGAACGCCGCATCGCCGAGCAGCTTGGCATAATTGGCAAGGCCGACATAGGCAGCCTCGGAAATGTTCTGGCTCGGGTCCCAGTCGCGAAAACTGCCGACGATCATGTAGAGCAGCGGGTAGAACAGGGCGATCGCCATGATGACGACCGCAGGCGCCATGAAAAGATAGGGCGTCAGTCTGTTGAGGCTCTGGCGGATCACGAAACGGCTCCCTGCGGGCTGCGGCTGGAATGTCGGGCCATCCGGCGGCCCCGGTCCTGCCGGGGCCGCGCGACGCTTCACTGCCAGGCGTAGTAGCCCTCTGCCTCCATCAGCGCGCGGGTGCGTTCGGCCACCCCGTCGAGCGCCTCTTGCGGATCGAGCCCTTCGGTCAGCACCTTCGACATGGCGGTTCCGATATCGGCATTGATCTTGCCCCACGCGGGGATGATCGGCCGCCAGTCGGGATCGGCGTATTTCAGCGCCTCGCCGAAAGTCGCGGCAAAGGGATATTTCGCCTGAACCTCGGGGTCGGCATAGGTCGAGAACCGCGAGGGGTTGCCGCCGGCCATGGCGATCAGCTTGTCGCCGTGCCTGGACGTCATCCACTGCATCAGCAGGAAGGCCGCTTCCTTGTTGAGCGCGTTCCTGGGAATGGCTATCCCGAAGCCGCCGGTCTGGCTGCCGCGGCGCACGCCCTCGGGATGCAGGGCATAGCCCACCTTGCCCACAACCTTGCTTTCGGCCGGATCCTCGAAGCCGGGCGCAAAGGCGATCGAATCGAGGAACATCGCCGCCGTGCCGGTGGCAAAGGCGTTCGCCGCCTCGGCGGGGCCAAAGGCACTGCTGCCCTCGGGGCCGCAATCGACGATGGTCTTGAGCGCATTGGCCGCAGCCAGGCCGGCCTCGTTGTTGATGATCGGGTTCCATTCGTCATCGAACACCCTGCCGCCCAGCGGTGCGAGGTGGAGCAGGAAGGCATGGCTCGCCTGATGCCCCGAGGCGGCACGCGACGCCAGACCCCCGACGCCGGGCTCCAGTTCGGGTATCCTGCAGGCCACGTCGAGCAGTTCGTCATAGGTTTCGGGTACCTTCAGCCCGTGCTTTTCGAAGATATCCTTGCGATAGATCAGAACCGAGGTTTCCGATCCGTTGGGCAGCCCGAAGAGCGATCCGGTCGGTCCGGGCAGGTATCCCTTCTCGCCACCGGCCACGCCGATGTTCTGGACATAACCGTCGATCAGATCTTCGGCATCGTAGCCCGGATCGGCCAGTTTCGGGTTCATGAAATACCTGGCCAGATTTTCGAGCTGGTCGGCATAGACATAATCGGCCTTGGAGAAGACGACATA
>NZ_JBKEAE010000061.1:0-14889 GCF_047971885.1 Tropicimonas sp.
TCACGGTCACCGTGATAACCGAGCCGCGCTTCACGCCGCCCGTGGCCTCGGCGAACTTGTCGCCGCCAAGCGCCTTGATCGAGAGCGAGATACGCTCCTTCTCGACATCGACCTCGGTGACAACCGCCTTGACCACGTCGCCCTTGCGATACTGCTGGATCGCCTCCTCGCCGCGCATGTCCCAGGACAGGTCGGAAAGGTGAACCATGCCGTCGATATCGCCCGGCAGACCGATGAACAGACCGAATTCGGTGATGTTCTTGACCTCGCCCTCGACGACGGTGCCCTCGGGGTGGGTTTCGGCGAACACCTCCCACGGGTTGCGCATGGTCTGCTTGAGGCCGAGCGACACGCGCCGCTTGGCGGTGTCGATCTCAAGAACCATGACCTCAACCTCCTGCGAGGTCGAGACGATCTTGCCCGGATGGACGTTCTTCTTGGTCCACGACATCTCGGAGACGTGCACCAGCCCTTCGACACCCGGCTCCAGTTCCACGAAGGCGCCGTAATCGGTGATGTTGGTGACACGCCCGGTATGCACCGATTCCAGCGGGAACTTCTGTTCGACCGAATCCCACGGATCGGCCTGAAGCTGCTTCATGCCGAGGCTGATGCGGTGAGTGTCCTTGTTGATCTTGATGACCTGAACCTTGATGGTTTCGCCGATCGAAACGATCTCGGACGGATGGTTGACGCGGCGCCAGGCCATGTCGGTGACATGGAGCAGGCCATCGACACCGCCCAGATCGACGAAGGCGCCGTATTCGGTGATGTTCTTGACCACGCCGTCGACGGCATCGCCCTCGTTCAGCTTGGCGATGACCTCGGCGCGCTGTTCGGCGCGGCTTTCTTCAAGGATCGCGCGGCGCGAGACGACGATATTGCCGCGGCGGCGGTCCATCTTGAGGATCTGGAAGGGCTGCTTGAGGCCCATCAGCGGCCCGGCATCGCGCACCGGACGCACATCGACCTGGGAGCCGGGCAGGAAGGCCACGGCACCGCCGAGATCGACGGTGAAGCCGCCCTTGACGCGGCCGAAGATGGCGCCCTCGACGCGGTCCTCGTCGGCATAGGCCTTTTCCAGACGGTCCCAGGCTTCCTCGCGGCGCGCCTTGTCGCGCGAGATGACGGCCTCGCCACGGGCATTCTCGACCCGGTCGAGGAACACCTCGACCTCGTCGCCCACGGCAATTTCCGGGGCTTCGCCCGGATTGGTGAATTCCTTGAGATCGACGCGGCCTTCCATCTTGTAGCCCACATCAATGATGGCCTGACCGGCCTCGATGGCGATCACGGTCCCCTTGACGACAGACCCTTCGGCGGGTGTGTCGATTTCGAAGCTTTCCTGGAGGAGGGCTTCGAATTCCTCCATCGTCGCTTTAGCGCACATTAAGTCGTGTTTCCTTTGCATACGATTTTTCTGGCCGAGCGGTTGTCTCCGCCGGTCTTTGGATTGGTCGAAAGGCTGGCCGGTCAAACAATCAGGGCCGGCACTGGTCCGACCCTGCTCGTCTCCGGCGTTCACCGCCTTTTGATTGACGTGCGCTATATAAGGGTTTCAGCCCTGCAAGGCAAGTCCGGCGGGCTGCCGAACTTTCGCGGCTCCGCATCGCCGCCCGCATGGTGCCCGCTGCGGACCGCACCGTCGCGGCAACCACGATTGACCTGAATCAAGGCGCGAAAGAAATGTTGAAAATACAGCATTGGGGATATTCAGAACCGAAAGGTCCAGGTCACATGCTTCGCCTTGCCTCGCTGCTGTTCATCGTTCTTGGCGCGACGTTAGCCGGCATTCTCATCATGGGCGCGCTCTCCATAGGGCTCGACACCTCGAAGCCGATCATCGTCGCGGCAATTCTGGGATTCATCGCCGCCGTGCCGCTCAGTTGGGCCATCGCGCGGCAACTCTACACCCAGGACTAGGCAACCGGCGCTCTCCGGTGTCCCGCCGGCATGGAGGCTTTACATCTTCTGCTGGACCTGTTGCGCGCTGCTGGTCAGCATTTCACCTGTCTGGGAGATATCCCGGCCGGCGCCCTCCATGGTGTTACAGGCGGCAAGCAGCAGCAGGGCGAGAGGCAGGATCACACGGGCCATCGGTATCTCCGCTATAGAAATCGCCGCGAATTTACGAGGTGCCGCCAGCGCCTGCAAGCGGCAGGCGTATCAGACACGTCCCGTTTTCACCAGCCAGACCACCACAATCGCAAAGATCAGCAGGACATTGAACATCAGCGGCGCCAGGATACCGACGGTCCGTCCGAGGAAAGCATCCCAGCGGTCGATCTTTTCGAGATGATCCGTCAGGTCCTGCTGGGCACGCCGGATCTTCGCCGGATCGATGGCGCGGCGCAGTCGCGGATTGTGCCACATTGCCTCCTGCTCGACCAGATACCTGCCCTCCTGCCGAAGCGGATTGGGCAGCCTGCGCCCGCCCTTGCGCATCGCCTGCGCCAGGCTGTCGCCCGGTCCGGCGCCGAGCTTGTCGCGCATGAGCCGCGCGATGGCCGCATTGGTATCTGGTAGCTCGTTCGCGATCATGGCTTCTTCTATCCGGTGGACCTGCGGGCGGAAACAGGGAAATGTAGAAGACCGGTCACCAGAGTTTCACGAGGTTTCGCATGCTTGCCACCTATCGCCAGGGTCCCGAGGGGGGCACGCCCCTGCTGATCGTGCACGGGCTGTTCGGCTCGGCGCGGAACTGGGGTGCGGTGGCGCGGCGGCTGGCGCGCGACCGGCTGGTGCTGACGGTGGACATGCGCAATCACGGCGACAGTTTCCGCGACCCGGACCACGGTTACGAGGACATGGCGGGCGATCTGGCGCGGGTCATCGAACGCAACGGTGACAGCGCCGATGTGCTGGGCCATTCGATGGGCGGCAAGGCGGCGATGGTGCTGGCGCTGACCCGGCCGGAACTGGTCGACAGGCTGATCGTCGGGGATATCGCGCCGGTCGCCTATTCCCACACCCAGCTGCATCTGGTGCAGGCGATGCAGGAACTCGACCTGACCGGCCTGACCCGGCGCAGCGAGGCCGATTCGAAACTCGCACGGATTGTCCCCGATTCGGGCACCCGCGCCTTCCTTCTTCAGTCGCTCGACCTGAAATCGAGCCCCGCGCGCTGGAAACTGAACCTCGACGTGCTGTCCGCCGAGATGGACGGAATCCTCGGCTGGCCCGATATCGACAGCCGCTTCGACGGGCCGGCCCTGTTCCTGACAGGCGAGAACTCCGACTATTTCAGACAGGAATATCGCCCGGAAACCAAACGGCTTTTCCCCCGTGCGCGATTCGCCCGGATCCGCGGGGCGGGTCACTGGCTGCATGCCGACAAACCGCGCGAATTCGAGGCAGCAGCCGCCTCTTTTCTGGTCAGATAGCCAACCGGCGCCGATTAACTCGTCTTTAAGGCGAGCGGCGCAAATTGATATCTGTCAATGACACCAATTTATGCGCTATAGTAATCTTGCACTCGTGGATCAGCCGAAAGGGGAGGATAGGATGATCGCACTCGAGAGGATTGAGGGCACGGGCTGCCTCAAATCTGAAACTGCCACCGCAAACGCCACGCAGGGATACGCCGGGGATTTCGATGCCTCGATGCTGGCGGGATATCTGCAGCACCTGCCCAAGGGCGCGAACAAGGTGCAGCAGATGATCTGCGACGACATGCGCATCGCCATGCGCAAGTCCGATGCCGATCAGGCCAAGGCCCTGTTCCGCACCCTGCAACACTTCATGAAGGACCATCCCGAAGCGGCACGGGGGGCGGCATGACACCGGATATCAAGCTGTTTTCCAACAATTTTCCCGGATCGCCGCTACCGCTCGCAGAGTTTCTTCGCAATATGCCGGGCCACAGGGAAACCGACTATGAAGCCAGCCGCGATCGCCCCGGCGATCGCCTGCGCGGATATGTAGCCAAGCACCAGCACGGCAACGATACCCACGCCCATCAGGACGGTCGATACCAGCGCGTGGAGTAGCAATGTCAGCCTGAGCATGGCCGGGCTCCCTGCATCGCGGAAACAGGACCGGCAGCGGCGAACAGGCGCTGCCGGTCTTTCGTTGCGGGCATTTCGCCGTTCTCAAGAACAGCGCTGATCCCGCGCCAGCAAAATTCAAACAACCACAGGTTGACTCGCTCCCTCGGGACAGGCAGCTAAACCGATACAGTTCGCACTTTGCGCAAGATGCCATCGTCGCGAAAAACCGGGGGGCCGCGACCCGCGTATCTTTGGCCGGGGTATCTTTGGCCGGGCTTCTATACGCTCGGGCCGACAGACAGCACCTGGCCACTGCCCGAGACGACACAGGCCCACGGAATGCCGCCGTCGCTGGGCTGCAGGACAACGGTCGATCCCTCGATCGACGGGGTTTCGCTGACCACCACAAGATCGCCGCTGGTTTGTGCCGCCGCAGCGCCGCGACAGGCCGAGACCGCCTTGCTCTCGGTCGGGCCGGTGGCGCAGGCGGCAAGGGCGAGCAGGCCGATGGCGGGCAGAAGCGGGGTGAAAACTCTCATCTGTCGGTTCCTTCGCGCTGTCCGTGCCGGCGGCATATCCGCCGGCTGCGGAATGATAGCGCGCGGCCGCCAGTCTGCACAGGCTGGAGTTCGGCGAGAGGACATCGTTCAGGCGTCAGGTCTCTACCGGCGCTCCGCCTTCGAAACGGTTTTCCCGCGAATACTCGCAAGGCGCCTCCTGCATTTCCAGATGCAGCCGGTCCCCGGTATGGGGGTGGGCGCGCGCCAGCGCCTCGTCCAGTTCGATGCCGAGTCCGGGGGCCTCGGGCGGGATCAGGTAGCCCTGATCGAAGCGGATCGTATCGCCGATGAGCCTGCGGTGGAATTCGCCCCCCGTTTCGATGGTTTCCACCATCAGCAGGTTCGGCAGGGTCGCCGCAAGCTGTACGTTGGCGGCCCATTCGACGGGCCCGCAATAGAGATGCGGCGCCATCTGTGCGCCGGAGACCTCGGCCAGAGCGGCGATCTTCCGGGCCTCCCACAGCCCGCCGACCCGTCCCGTTGCCGGCTGAAGGATATTGGCCGCCCCGGCGCGAAGCAGCGCCGCGAACTCTGCCTTGGTGGTCAGGCGTTCCCCGGCGGCGATGGGAATCGCCGTCGCCCGCGCGACCGCCGCCATCGCCTCGATATCGTCGGGCGGAACCGGCTCTTCGAACCAGAGCGGCGACCAGGGTTCCAGCGCCTGCGCCAGACGGATCGCGCCGCCGCTGGTAAACTGCCCGTGGGTCCCGAAGAGAAGATCGGCCCGGTCCCCCACCGCCTCGCGAATCGCCGCGCAGAAAGCGGCGGAGCGCGCGATATCGCGCATCGCGGGCTGATGCCCGCCGCGAATCGTATAGGGGCCGGCCGGGTCGAACTTGACGGCGGTAAACCCCTCGTCCACGCGCGCCGCTGCGGTACGTGCCGCAGCATCCGGATCGACCCAGAAATCTGCCCCCTCGCCGGCGCCGGGGTAGAGATAGGTATAGCAGCGCAAGCGTTCATTGATCCGCCCGCCCATCAGCGCCCAGACCGGCCGGTCGCGAGCCTTGCCCAGAATATCCCAGCAGGCGATCTCGAGCCCGGAGAATGCGCCCATCACCGTCGGATCCGGGCGCTGGGTGAAGCCCGAGGAGTAGACGCGGCGGAACATCAGTTCGATATTCTCGGGGTTCTCGCCCGCCATGTGGCGGGCGAAAACATCCTCGATGACAGCGCGCATCGCGTCGGGCCCGACCGCGGCGGCATAGACCTCGCCCCAGCCGGAAATGCCGCAGGCGGTCGTCAGTTTGACAAAAATCCAGTAGCGCCCGCCCCAGCCGGGCGGCGGCGGCGCGGTGACGATGATATCCAGATCGACGAGTTTCATGAACGGACCCCGGGGTTATGGCGGATTACGACATTCGAAAGCGGCGCGGTCAACCGGGTGTGGGGAACACGATCCCGTTGCGCCGCGCCGCGCCCGCCCGGGTATCGGCGATGGCCTCGTTGATCTGGTCGAGCCGCCAGCGCCCGGAGACCAGTTCGTCGAGCTTCAGCCGCCCCTGCCGGTAAAGCTCGACCATCCACGGGATATCGCGCGCCAGCACCGTATCGCCCATCCGCGACCCGACGATTCCCTGTCCGAGCGCCGCCAGCATGACCGGCTCGTATTCGACCATCTGGCCGGAGTGGGGCATGCCGACCAGTACCGCCGTGCCGCGCTGCCCCAGATAACTCAGCGCGTTCCGGTAGGCGGGAAGGGATCCGGTGCAGATCAGCACCGCATCGGCCCCGCGCGGGGCTATTTCGCGCAACAGGTTCCACGGGGCGGGATCGGAAGCGAGTATCCCGTGCGTCGCTCCGAAGGCGCGCGCGTCGTCGAGCTTGGCCCGGGACATGTCGACCGCCACGATACGTGCTGCCCCTGCGATGCGCGCACCCTGAATCGCGTTGAGCCCGACACCGCCGGCGCCGATCACCACCACCGTCTGGCCGGGGCGTATCCGCGCCGTATTGATCGCCGCGCCAACACCGGTGATGACCCCGCAGGACAGAAGGCAGGCGCTTTCGGCCGGGATCGTGTCGTCGATCTTCACCACCTGAGATGAGTGTACGGTAACTGCCTCGGCGAAGGCGCCGCAATTCATCGCCGCCAGCACCGGCTCGCCGGCACCGTCGCGCAGCGGGCCGGCGCCCGCATCCGCCACGGTCTCGCAATGGGCCGGGTGCCCCGAGGCGCAGTTGATGCAATGGTGGCAGGCACGGATCAGCGAGACCAGAACCCTGTCGCCCGGGGCGATGCCCCGAGCCTGCGCGCCGGCTGCCGTCACGCGGCCCACGCCCTCGTGGCCGTAGACGGCGGGAAGCTGCCCGCCCCAGCCACCGTCGGCAAACGAGATATCGGAATGGCAGACGGCAACCGCTTTCATCCGTACCTGAACCTCGTCGGGGCCGGGATCGGAAAGGTCCAGTCGTTCGATGGTCAGGGGCTGGCCGAAAGCCCGGCAAACGGCGGCGTGGATCTTGGTCATGTGCTGTTCCGGCAAGATGGCTTCCCGGCAGCCTCAATGCGGATCGGCGGTGCCCTCTCGCGCGCTGGCGACATAGAGCAGCACACAGGCGACCATTAACGCGGCGGCAAGCAGAAAAGCGAGCCCCGGCAGGTGGATGAACGCCCCGTCCCGTGTCGAGAGGTGGAACACCTGCGTCATCACCAGCGGCGCGAGTATCGTCGCCAGCGAAATCGTCGAGGTTATCACACCCTGCAATTCGCCCTGCGAATCGTCGCTCACCCGCGAGGACATCACCCCCTGCAACGCCGGCACGGCGAGCGAGCCGAGCGCCGACAGCGGGGTGAGGACCATGGCGAGCCTGCCCGATGTGATGAAACCCAGCAGGGTCAGGATCAGCACCTCGTAACAAAGCCCGAACAGGATGGTTCCGTTTTCGCCGAGATGGCGCAGGAAGGGGCGGACCAGACCGGCCTGAACGATGGTGAACCCGACACCGAACAGCGCAAGCGAAAGCCCGACCATGGGCGTGTCCCAGCCGAAACGGACTGGCGTGAAGAAAGCCCAGATCGCCGGATAGACGTAAAGCGCGAATTCATAGATCGCGAGCACGACCAGAAGCCGCCCGACACCAGGCAACCTGCCGATATGCGATATCGCCGCAAAGGGGTTGGCGCGTGTCCATGCAAAGGGCCGCCGCATTGCGGCGGTCACGGTTTCGGGCAGCGCGATCCAGCCGAGTGCCAGGTTGGTCAGCGCCAGCAGCGCCGCCGCATAGAACGGCGCACGCGGCCCGAACGCCCCCAGCACCCCGCCCAGCAGCGGCCCCAGCACGAATCCCACGCCATAGGCGGCATGGGTCAGCGCGAAACGCGACGCCTTGTCCCCCGGGCGCGATATATCGGCGACACAGGCCATGGCGGTGGCGTGAGTTGCAGCAAGAATGCCGCCGGCAATCCGCGCCGCCAAAAGCAGCCAGATCGTATACGCAACCGCCATGACAAGATAATCCGCGGCGATGATCGCCAGCGAGATCAGCAATACCGGGCGGCGGCCGACCGAATCCGACAGCACACCCAGCACCGGCCCGAACAGGAACTGCATCACCGCGAATGCAGTCGCAAGGATGCCGCCCCAGACGGCCGCATCGGCCAGCGTGCCGCCGTTCACCTGCCGGATCAGGTCGGGCATGACCGGCAGGATCAGCCCGATCCCCAGTGCGTCGATCGCCAGCGTCGCCAGGATGAAGACCATCGACAGCCTGCCGGCCGCCGGGCGTGGCATCGGGGCGGACCGGCTCACCGGCGCCGGTCAGACATGGCCGATGCGGGCAAGGAAGGCCGCAAGGATCCCGGCATATTCATCGGGCTTTTCGATGTTGGCCATGTGCCCGGCCCCGCGAATCAGGCGGAATTCCGCCCCCTTGATCAGGTCGGCGGTCTCGCGCACCAGATCGGGCGGGGTAGAGCCGTCGCGGTCGGCGGCGATGGCCAGCGTCGGCAGGCTCAGGCCCGCGGTCGGGGTATAGAAATCGGTGCCGGCGATCGCGGCGCAGGTGCCGGCGTAGCCCCCGACCGGCTGGCGGATTACCATGTTGCGCCAGCCATGATATTCGGCCGTTTCCCGGAAGGCGGGGGTGAACCACTTCTCCATGATCCCGTCGGCCAGCGCCTCGATACCACCGGCACGCAGCTCGGCGATCCGGGTCCGCCAGGTTTCGGCGGTGCCGATCCTGGCGGCGGTGTTCGACAGGACCATCGCCCGCACCTGATCGAGCCGCTTGACCGCGAGCCCCTGCGCTACCATGCCACCGACCGAAAGCCCGACGAACACCGCATCGCAAACGCCGATCCGGTCGAGCAGGGTTTCGACATCGCGCACCATCGCACCCATCGAATAGGGACCGGGCGGACAGGACGAAAGCCCGTGGCCACGCATGTCGTAGCGGATGAACCGCAACCCGGCGGGCAACCGCTCCAGCATCTTGTCCCAGATACGCAGATCGGTGCCCAGAGCATTGGCGAAGACGACGGGTGCACCGTCCGGCGCGCCGTCCTCGCGCCAGTGGAGAGCCACATCGCCGAGATCGGCCATTTGCATCACGCTATCTCCCTGTTGGCGGCAGATCCGCGTAACGCTCCAGCGCGGTGCGGAACAATGCGGGGTCGGCGTTGCCGCCCGAGGCGATGGCGATCACCGGGCCGGGGGCAAGCGCCTCGCCATGGAACAACGCCGCAGCCAGCGCCACCGCGCCGCCGGGTTCCAGCACGATCTTCAGCCGCAGGAAGGCAAGCGCCATGGCGCGCAGGCACTCCTCGTCGCTGACGGCAAGGCCGGGGCCGCAAAGCTGCTGCATGATCGGAAAGGTCAGCTTTCCGGGGGCCGGCGTCAGGATCGCGTCGCAGACCGATCCCGTCAGGCGCGCATTCGACAGCCGCTCCCCCGCCGCCAGCGAGCGGGCGACATCGTCGAACCCGGCCGGCTCAACCGGGCGGACCGCCATCATCGGTGCGCGATGCTCCAGTGCAAGCGCCACGCCCGCCGTCAATCCGCCGCCGCCACAACAGGTCAGCACCGTCGCCCGCCCGATATCCCGTTCGGCGGCCTGAACCGCGATCTCCAGCCCGCAGGTCCCCTGCCCCGCGATCACCAGCGGCTCGTCGAAGGGTCTGATCAGCGTCAGGCCACGCTCTGCCGCCAGCCGCGCGCCAAGCGCGTCCCGATCCTCGCTCAGACGATCGTAGGTGACGACCTCGGCCCCGAGCGCGGCCGTATTGACAAGCTTCAGCGCCGGCGCATCCGACGGCATCACGACGGCGCAGGGCAGGCCGCGCAGTCGGGCGGCCAGTGCGACCCCCTGCCCATGATTGCCCGAGGAATAGGCGATCACCCCGCGCGTGTCTCCGGGCAGCATGGAAACGGCAGCCCAGGCGCCGCGAAACTTGAACGATCCGGTCAGTTGCAGACATTCGGCCTTTACCCAGACCGGGCGGCCGGCAATCTCGTCGAGAAAGGGCGAGTTCAGGAAAGGCGTGATCGGTGCACGGCCGGCAAGCCGCGCGGCGGCGGTCTCGATCTCGTAGATGTTCACGCAACGCGCTCCAGATATCGGGCAATCGCGCCGACGGCTCCGGGTTCGTCCAGAAAGGGCACATGCCCGCGGTCGGGAATGTCGGCGCGGATCATGTCCGGTCTGCGGCGCTGCATTTCGCCTGCGGTCTCCGCGCTCAGGATATCCGAGTTCGCCCCGCGGACAAGCGCCAGCGGAACCGGTGCCAGCGCATCGAACAGCGGCCAGACATCGGGCAGCCTGCCGTCGTCGGTCGCCTGTTCCTGCAACGCCTGCCGCAACGCCGGGTCATAGCGCAGATCGAGCCCGCCGGACGTTTCGATCCACAGCGCACGCGCATGGCGAAGCCAGGTTTCGCGCGGAACATTGCGGAAGCGCGGCGCCATCGCTTCGGGCAGCCTGTCGGCGGCATCCTCGTAACTGGAATAGTCCGGCCTTCGGCCGATATAGCCCATGATGCCGGCCAGGCCAGTGGGTTCGACCGCCGGGCCGATATCGTTGAAGATCACCCCGGCGAGACGGCCGGCATGCTCGGCCGCCAGCAGCATCGCGATCAGGCCGCCGCGCGAGGTGCCGAGGATCGACACCCTGCCAAGCCCGAGATGATCGAGCAGCGCAAGCGTGTCGCGCCCCTCGCGAAGCAGGTTGTAATTGTGGAAATCGGGGTCGAAATCGGATTGCCCCCGGCCACGGCTGTCGAGGCGGATGATCCTCGCGACACCGGCAAAACGCTCCGTCACGGCATCGAAATCGGCCATGTTCCGGCTGAGCCCCGCCAGACAAAGCACCGGATGACCGCTGCCCCTGTCATCGAATGCCAGCCGCAACCCGTCGTCGGTGGTGAAGGAGCCGGTCATTCCGCCAGGGCCAGTTCGGGTATCGCACGAAGATCGTGCAACACATGGCTCGGGGCCCAGGGCAGACGGTCGCGCGGCGCCCCGGTCCGGTTGACCCAGGCCGAGGTGAAACCGAAACCCGCCGCGCCGGCGGCATCCCATCCGTTCGCCGAGACGAAAAGTACCTCGGACGGCGCACAACCGAAATGCTCGCCGACCAGCCCGTAGACCCGGGAATGGGGCTTGAAGACACCCACGTCCTCGACGCTCAGCACGACATCGAGGCAGGGGCCGATACCGGCCGAGGTTACGGCTGCAAGCAGCATCTCGGGAGAACCGTTCGACAGGATCGCGGTCTGCATGCCACCCGCCTTCAGGGTCTCTAGAACGGGCGGCACCTCGGGATAGGCGTCCAGCTCGTGATAGAGCGCCAGCAGCCGTGCCCGCAGCGCGGAATCCGAGAGCCCCTGAACCTCAAGCGCAAAATCGAGCGCGTCGGTCGTCACCTTCCAGAAATCGGCGTGTTCACCGGCGATGGACCGCAGCCAGGAATACTGAAGCTGCTTTTCCCGCCACAGGGCTGCAAGATCCTGCCAATGCGTGGCCAGCATCGCGCCACCGGGCTCATCCGAGGCACGGCGCGCGGCGGCGGCCACGTCGAACAACGTACCGTAGGCATCGAAAACTGCGACGGTGAATCCCATGAACCCCTCCTAGGCGCCGACACTTGCATGTGCAAGCGGGGATGAAAAAGCCCGAATTGCCGCACCGCTGCGCGGTGGCGTCCAATGGTGCATCCGCACATTGGGCGTATCATCGGGCCGACTCGACCTCGAACGGGAGAAAAGGGATGAGCATCAATCACGGTATCGTCTGGTGGAGCGAACTGATGACCAACGACCCGGCCAGGGCGATCGAATACTACACCTCGGTCTGCGGCTGGAGCTTCGAGTCACTGCCGATGGACGAGGGCAGCTATCATGTCGCCATCGCCCACGGCCGGCCCGTCGCCGGGATCACCGACATGAAAAGCGCCGATGGTGTGGACGATGTTCCCTCGCAATGGTTCACCTATGTCGCCGTCGACGATGTGGACGATGCCATGAAGGAAACCCGGCGGTCGGGTGGTGCGGTATTGCGCAAACCCTTCGACGTGCCGGAAGTGGGTCGCATCGCCATTGCGCGCGATCCGGCCGGCGCGGTGATCGGCCTCATCCATCCGGTCTTTCCCACCGACGAGCTTGTCGCGGCAGACCCCGGGATTACCGATGCCGAAGCCCTGCCGGATGACGACGACAATTTCCCGGTGTGATACCTGCGGCATTGACCAATGAACACACTCGCCGCCGAAAGCCCGCGATGGGCCCGTTGCAACATCCACAGGCGCACCGGTAGCCGGGCATGAAAAACCCGCGGCCGCCCTTCGGCTCCGCGGGTTTTCCGGATAGCTGTTACCGGTCGGCTCAGGCGAGCGCGGCCCTGGCCTTGTCCACGATGGTGCCGAAGGCTTCGGGTTCGTGCACGGCCAGATCGGCCAGCACCTTGCGGTCGACCTCGATGCCGGCCTTTGACAGGCCGTTGATGAAACGCGAATAGGTCAGCGCCTCGTCATGGGCACGCACGGCGGCATTGATTCGCTGAATCCACAGGGCGCGGAACTGCCGCTTGCGGGCCTTGCGGTCGCGGGTCGCGTACTGATTGGCCTTGTCGACGGCCTGGGTTGCGGTCTTGAAGTTCGTCGACCGGCGGCCATAATAGCCTTTCGCGGCTTTCAGGACCTTCTTGTGCCGGGCGTGGGTGACGGTTCCGCCTTTGACTCGGGACATATCTCAGGTCTCCTCAGCGCGCGTAGGGCATGTATTTCTTGACGATCTTCGTGTCCGCATCGGACAGGATCGTCGTACCGCGTGCGTTGCGGATGAACTTGGTTGTGCGTTTGATCATGCCGTGGCGCTTGCCGGCCTGGGCGGTCTTGATCTTGCCGGTGGCGGTCACCTTGAACCGTTTCTTGGCCCCGGACTTGGTCTTCATCTTGGGCATTTGCCAGCTCCTTCATTGGATTGGTCGTTCCGTCCCGGCAGGCATGCCACTTTTGGCCCGCCGGGCGGCAGAAGCCGCGCGTATAGAAGCAACCTCGCGCGGGCGCAAGCGAAAACCCCCGGTTCCCGGGGGTCGGCTCATTCCGGATCGGTGTTGAAGATGAACCGCTCGTCGCACGGGGCGACACGCAGGATATTGGTCGAGCCCGGAATGTTGAACGGCACCCCGGCCACGACGACGACATTCTCGTCGGCATTGGCAAACTGGCCCTCGCGCGCCGCCCGCGCGGCGGCGACCACCGCCATCTTGAACCGGCTCACGTCGCCGTGGGTCATAAAGCAGTTGACCCCCCAACTCAGGCAGAGCCTCCGGGCGGTCGAAACGAAGGGCGTCAGCGCCAGGATCGGCACCCGCGGGCGTTCGCGGGCGGTTTTCAGCGCCGTGGTGCCCGAGTGGGTGAAGCAGCAGATCGCCTTGACGCCGATATTCTCGGCCACCTCGCGCGCCGCCGCAACGATGGAATCGGCGGTGGAGTTGCGTTCGACCACGCGCGCCGCCTCGATGATGTCGCGGTACATGCTGCCCCGCTCGACCTCCTCGGCGACCGCGTTCATCGTCCGCACGGCCTCTTTCGGGTATTGCCCGGCGGCGGATTCGGCGCTCAGCATCACCGCATCGGCACCCTCGTAGATGGCGTTGGCCACGTCCGAAACCTCGGCGCGGGTCGGCACCGGGCTTTCGATCATCGATTCCAGCATCTGCGTGGCCACGATCACCGGCTTGGCGGCGGTGCGGCAGGCGCGGACCAGCCGTTTCTGGATCGGAGGCACCGCATGGGCGGGCAGTTCGACGCCCAGATCGCCGCGCGCGACCATGATGCCATCCGAGACCGCGAGGATGCTGTCAAAGGCCCGCACGGCGGCAGGTTTCTCGATCTTGGACAGAACGGCGGCACGGCCCTTGGCCAGGCGCTTGGCCTCTTCGACATCCTCGGCACGCTGCACGAAGGACAGGGCCAGCCAGTCCACGCCCAACTCGCAGGCGAATTCCAGATCGGCCTTGTCCTTTTCCGACAGCGCCGCCAGCGGCAGCACCACATCGGGCACGTTCACGCCCTTGCGGTCGGAAATTTCGCCGCCCGCGGTCACGGTGCAATTGGCGAAATCGGGTCCGCATTCCTTGACATGCAGCCGAATCTTGCCGTCATTCACCAGCAGGTCCGAGCCCGGCGTCAGCGCCGCGAAGATCTCGCGGTGGGGCAATTGCACACGGGTCGCATCGCCGGGTGCGCCGTCCAGGTCGAAACGGAAGGACTGCCCGTCGCGCAACTCGACCGGGCCATCCGCAAAGGTACCGACGCGCAGCTTGGGTCCCTGCAGATCCGCCAGAATCGCGATCGGGCGGCCGGTATCGGCCTCGACCTTGCGGATGGCGGCGTGGCGGGCCCGATGGTCCTCGTGGCTGCCATGGCTCATGTTCAGGCGGAACACGTCTGCACCGGCCTCGAACAGCTTGCGGATCATCGCCTCGTCGCTGGAAGCCGGGCCCAAAGTCGCCACGATCTTGACCTTGCGGTGCCGTCTCATCTGCCATCGCTCCTTCATGTTTGCGCTACCTATGCATCAAGCCGAACGCTGCGGCAACTGGCACTTGGCGCGCAGGTCGAATAAACCACCGGACGGGGCAGAGTTGACACGATGAACGACGACGCATTTACGATAATCGGTGAAGATCGACCCTCGCGCTGGCTGGTCGCCTGCGATCACGCGACCAATCATGTGCCGCAATGGGTCAATGGCGGCGATCTGGGCATCGCGCCCGCGGATATGGCCCGCCATATCGCCTTTGATGTGGGCGCGGCGGGGCTGACGGTGGCTCTGGCCGAACGGCTGGAGGCTCCGGCGATTCTGTCGGGGTTTTCGCGCCTCGTGATCGACCCGAACC
>NZ_JBKEAE010000072.1:0-19969 GCF_047971885.1 Tropicimonas sp.
GCATCTTCTCTATTCCCGATTCTTCGCCAGGGCGATGGCCCGGACCGGACATCTGCCGGAAACGGCGCGCGAACCCTTCGGCGCGCTGTTCACGCAGGGCATGGTCACGCATGAAATCTACATGACCCGCGACGACAAGCGCCGACCGGTCTATCACCTGCCCGAGGACGTTTATAAACTACCGGCCTCTGCTTACAGTACCGGAACGTTAGCAATTTTGAAGTCGGCACTTGAGACGACGGAGTTTCAACAGCGTTGGAATGGATGGTCTGCGTCGCCCAACTTCGATGGGCTTACTGATTTCGAAGCGAAAGCCAGTCTCGCCTGGAATGCGGATATCGGCGTCGTGGAAGTAGTCCCCTCGGCCAAGATGTCGAAATCCAAGAAGAATGTCGTTGATCCGGTCGAGATCGTCGGCCGGTACGGCGCCGATACCGCGCGCTGGTTCGTGATGTCCGACAGCCCGCCCGAGCGCGACGTGGAATGGACAACCGCCGGGGCCGAGGCCGCGTTCAAGCATCTGGGCCGGGTCTACCGGATCGCCGACGAGTTGCGCGATGCCGGCGCGCCCGAAGGCGGCGCCGAGGACGAGGCCCTGCTGCGCGCGACGCACCGCGCCATCGCCGGGGTGACCGAGGGGATCGACACCTTCGCCTTCAACACCTCGGTTGCCAGGCTCTACGCTTTCACCAACACGATAGCGAAATCGAATGCCAGCCCCGGGGCGCGGGCGCAGGCGATGCGCGTCATGGCGCAACTCATGTCACCGATGACGCCGCATCTGGCCGAGGAAATCTGGGCGATGCTCGGCGGCGACAGGCTGGTGGCCGAGGCCGGCTGGCCTGTGGCCGACATGGCGATGCTGATCGAGGAAACGGTGACCCTGCCGATCCAGATCAACGGCAAGCGGCGCGGCGAGATCGAGATCGCGCGCGAGGCCGGCAAGGCGGCGATCGAGGCGATGGTTCTCGACTGTCCGGCGGTGGTCAGGGCGCTGGACGGCAAGCCGCCAAAGAAACTGATCGTGGTACCGGGGCGGATCGTCAATGTGGTGGTCTGACAGGAGATTCGTCCTTTGCGGGCTGGCCGCGCTTGCGCTTGCCGGATGCGGTTTCACCCCGGCCTATGCGCCGGGTGGCGTCGGTTCGCGGTTGCAGGGCCGGATCCTGCCCGATGAGCCGCAGACCGTGCAGGCCTTTGCCTTCGCAAACCAGCTGGAAAATCGCCTCGGTCGGGCGGCCGACGCCCCCTATGCGCTGTCCTACGACATCGACCTCGACGATCAGGGGCTGGCGATCACCTCGGATCAGGAGACGCTGCGCTATCACCTGAGCGGTGTTGTCGACTACCGGGTGAGCGACCGCGCAACCGGCGAGGTCCTGACCACGGGGCAGGCCCAGACCTTTGCCGCCTATTCGGCGATCGGCACCACGGTCGCCACCCGGGCCGCCGAACGCGACGCGGAAAAGCGGCTGATGGTGATGCTCGCCGACCAGGTGGTAACGCAGCTTCTGGCCTCCGGAGGACGCTGGTTGCCGTGAAGCTCTCGTCCCGCGACGCCGCCACCTTTTTCGCCCGCCCCGATTCGCGCCGGGCGGGGGTGCTGATACACGGTGCGGATGCGATGCGGGTGGCGCTGAAACGGCAGGATCTGGTCGCCGCGCTGATCGGCCCCGAGGGCGAGGCCGAGATGCGGCTGACCCGGATTGCGGCGGGCGATCTTCGCCGCGACCCGGCGCAACTGGGCGATTCGGTGCGGGCGGCAGGCTTCTTTTCCGGCCCCCGCGCTGTTCTGGTGGAGGATGCGAACGACGGGCATCTTCCGGCAATGGAGACAGCGCTGGCCGACTGGCGCGAGGGCGACGCCACCATCGTCGTCACCGCCGGGGCGCTGAAGGCCGGTTCGAAACTGCGCAAGCTGTTCGAGGGGCATGCCAACGCGCTGTCGGCCGCGATCTACGACGATCCGATGGGCCGGGGCGAGATCGAGGCGGAGATGAAACGCAGCGGGCTGGGCGCGGTCGCCCCCGAGGCGATGGCCGATCTTCTGGCGCTCGGGCAGGTACTCGATCCCGGCGATTTCCGCCGCACCCTGGAGAAATTCGCGCTCTACAAGCTGGGCGATCCGGCACCGCTTTCGGGCGCGGAAATCGCCGAACTGGCCCCGCAGACGATCGGGGCGGCAACCGACGATCTGCTTCATGCGGTCGCCGAGGGCCGTGCCGGCGATGTCGGACAACTGATGCAGCGGCTTGCCGGGCAGGGCGAGGCACCGGTGAGCCTCGTCATCGCCGCCTCGCGCCATTTCCGGGCGCTTCACGCTGCGGCCTGCGACGGCAACGGGCCTGCCGCCGGGCTGGCGCGCCAGCGGCCGCCGGTTTTCGGCCAGCGCCGCGACCGGATGGCCCGGCAGGCCGAAAGCTGGGGCCGCGACCGGCTCGAAAGGGCGCTGCCGCTTCTGCTGGACACCGATCTCGCACTGCGCTCGGCCGGGCAGACCGCCCCCCAGATGGCACTGGTCGAACGGCTGTTCATCCGTCTTGCGATGCTCAGGGGCGCGCGTATCTGATCCCCCTTTATCTTTCGCCCCGCCCATGACAGCCTGCCGCCAGCAGGGAGGAAATCATGTACACCGTGATAGGGAGCGTCGACAGCCGCGCCTTGCGTGTGCTGTGGATGCTCGAGGAACTGGGCGCGGAATACCAGCATGTGGCGGCGGCGCCCCGGTCCGACGACGTCATCGCCTTCAATCCGGCCGGCAAGGTGCCGGTACTGGTGGTCGATGATACGCCGGTAACCGATTCGACCGCGATCCTGGCCTATCTGGCCGACCGGCACCGAAGGCTGACCTTTGCCGCCGGAACGCTGGACCGGGCACGTCAGGACAGCATGACCCAGTTCCTGCTTGACGAATTCGACGCGGCGCTGTGGATGGCGGCGCGGCACAGTTTCGTTCTGCCCGAAGAACTGCGCGCGGCGTCGATCAAGAAAAGCCTGAAATGGGAATTCACCCGCAGTCAGAGGGTGCTAGCCAGCCGCATGGCCGACGGCCCCTACCTGATGGGCGCCGAGATGACCGTGCCCGACATCATCCTGACCCATTGCGGCGACTGGGCCCGGGCGGCGCGCTTCCCGATCACCGAGCCCCGGCTGGCCGATTACCTGACACGCATGTCCCGCCGCCCGGCGCTGCTGCGCGCGCTGTCACGCTGAGCGGCCGGGTACCGCCGCAGCCTGTCTGCCCGCCCAGCGGCCCGTCGCCAGACAGCCGGTCAGAAGATAGCCGCCGGTCGGGGCCTCCCAGTCGAGCATTTCGCCGGCCACGAACACATCCGGACGGATACGCAGCGCCAGGCGCCCGTCCAGCGCCGGCCACATCACACCTCCGGCGGTCGAAATGGCTTCGTCGAGCGGCCCGAGCCCCCGGTGGACAAGATCGAGCCCCTTGATCCGCGCGGCAAGCGCGCCGGCATCGTCCGGCAGGGGGCGGCCGAATTCCATCAGCAGGGCCGTCTTGACCGGATCGAGCCGCAGCGCCCTGCGCAGGTGGTTGGCAAGGCTCTGGCGCCCACGCGGGCGCGCCAGCTTTCCGGCAACCTTGTCACGCGTCCAGTCGGGCAACAGATCGAGCCGCAGCGGCGCCCCCTCGCGCAGCGCCCGCGACAGCGCATAGATGCCGCCGCCCTCCAGTCCGCGCGCCGAAATCACCGCCTCGCCCCGGCTTTCCAATCCCCCGGCGCTCATGCGAACCCCCTTGAGCGGCTGACCGAACTGCGCCTGCATATGCGCCGACCAGCCGATGCAGAGCCCCGCATTCGCCGGCCGGAACGGGGCAATGGGGATGCCTTCGGCGGCCAGTATCCCCGCCCAGGCGCCATCGGAGCCAAGCCGCGACCAGCTTGCCCCGCCAAGCGCCAGCACCGTCACCCCCGCCTGCATCGCCATGGGTCCTTCGGGCGTATCGAAACGGGCCGCCGCGCCCTCCCATCCGGTCCAGCGCCAGCGACGGCGCAACGAAACCCCGCCCTGCCCGAGCCGTGCCGCCCAGGCGCGCAGCAGGGGCGATGCCTTCATGGCGCGCGGAAAGACCCGCCCGGTCGACCCGGTAAAGACCGGCTGGCCCAGCCCCCCGGCCCAGTCGCGGACCTGTTGTGGCCCGAAGGCGGACAGCATCGGCCGCAGCGGTTCGGCGGCCTCGGCATAGCTGGCGAGAAAGTCCCCGAACGGCTGGTCCCGTGTCAGGTTCAGCCCGGACTTGCCCGCCATCAGCAGCTTGCGCCCGATGGAGGGCATCGCCTCGGCCACGACCACGGCGCGGCCGGCATCCGACAGCGCCTCGGCCGCCATCAGGCCGGCCGGCCCGGCGCCAATGACCAGTGCCTCGACCCGTTCCATCACCTCTCCTTGCGCGCCGCGCCCGGCCATCCCATTCTCTGCCAATGTCCGATGACACCCCGGTCTGCCCCCTCTGCGGCCGCCCGATCCCGCCGGGCGCGCCGCAAAGCCAGCATCACCTGACACCGAAGCTGCGCGGCGGCAAGGGCGGGCCTGTCGTGCTGTTGCACCAGATCTGCCACAACGCCATTCACGCCCGCCTGACCGAAACCGAAATCGCCCGGCATTATCCGACCATCACGGCGCTGCGCGCCCATCCCGGACTGGCGGAGTTCGTCCATTGGGTGGCGCGCAAACCGCCCGGCTTCCATGCGCCCACGGCCGGGCCGCGACGCAAACGATAGCTTATCATGCCAACGATCCTGAAGAACGACCCGTATTCGCGTCCGAACGAAGGTGTCGAGCCCATTGTAACGGTACCCAACTGGCATGCCGGAGGGCGGTGCACGTCTGCCGGGTGGGCGCGCAATGCTTGTGGTCTTCACTTCATGCCTGCCACGAACCTCCAACGTTCGGGCGCGCGGTGAGGTCGCAAGGCGCCCGCCCGAGGGAGCGGACGGGCGCCGCCCGGGCCGCTTGCGCGGCTGTTCCGGGCGAAGGGAAGGGAAAAAAGCCCGCATTGACGACCATTGCGAACACTCGGTCCGCGTGGCCGTGGTGTCAGTCCGGGATCATTCCCTTGATGCCGCACCGGATATCTGGCGGCGCGGAAACGGCCGCGCCGGTCAGTTCGGCCACTGTCTCCGCCAGCGCCCCCGGCGCAACGATACGGTCCACCAGCCCCCAGCCATACGCCGTTTCGGCGTCGAGCTTCTGCCCGGCCATCAGGATCATCCGCGTCCGGGCCGGGCCGACCAGCCGCGCCATCCGCACCGGATCGGAGGGCTGGGGCAGAAAACCCAGCTTCATCACCGGATAGAAGAAGTGAGCTTCCGGCACGGCAAGCCGCAGATCGCAGGCCAGCACCATGCCAAAGGCCCCGCCGGCCAGCGTGCCGTTGAGCGCCGCGACCGTCAGACAGGGCAGAGCGGCGATGCGGGCCGACAGCAACTCCCAGATCGGATCGGTGGCAAGGCCGGCCCGCGCCTCGTCGAGGTCGGCGCCGGCCGAGAACACCGTACCCGCACCGGTCAGAACGAGACCGGCGACACCCGCCTCCCCGGCTTCGCCGGCCGCAGCCTCGATCGCGACCAGCATGTCGCGGGTCAGCGAATTGGCCTTGTCGGGGCGGTTGAGGCGCAGGGTCCAGACGGGGCCGGCACGGTCGACCTCGATCATCCGCTCAGCCCGACCCGGATGCGGATCTCCTCCTCGCGCAAGGCAACCTCCTGACCGAGAAATTCGTCGGCCTCGATGCCGCACATCCACAGAAGCACACGCGCCGGCCATTCCGGCGGCAGATGATCGGACCAGTCCAGCTTGCTCACCGGGTTGATGCCGCTGTCCCGAACGGCCCGCTGCATGTCGGTCTGGACCGTTCCCGGCGACAGGCCCATGGCGCGGATCCCCAGATGGGCGTATTCCTTGTCGACACAACGGGTCAGCATCGCCGCCCCGGCCTTGGCGGCGCAATAGGCGCTCCACGCCTCGACCGGGCCGTGCGCCGCGCCGGAACTGACCGACAGGATGGTGCCGCCGCCCTGCGCAAGCATGACCGGCAGCGCCGCCCGCATGCCGTGAAACACGCCCTTGAGATCGACGTCGATATTGTGGCCCCAGGCCTCGGGATCGGCCTCGGCCAGGTGGGCGATTGGCTCGATCACCCCGGCGTTGTTGATCAGCACGTCGAGCGAGCCGAAGGTCTCGCGCGTTGCCTTGACGGCGTTCTCGATCTCCCAGTAGCGGCTGACCTCGCAGGGAATCGCCAGCGCCGGGGCGCCAAGCTCTCCGGCAAGATCGTTCAGATCCTCGCCCCCGCGCGACACCAGCGCAACATTCGCGCCGGCCTCGACAAAGACGCGCGCCGTTGCCGCGCCGATTCCCCGGCTTGCCCCGGTGATCAGAGCCACTTTTCCGGCCATGTCAGTCATCGCAACCCCCTTCGGTCCCTTGCGACTACGAATGCCGGTTTTTCGCCGGCGAAGAAAGAGGCTTTGGCAGCGCCACCGGACGCGGTATGGCTCGGGCGGGCGCCTCGCGCGGCCCGGACAGGCAGAGGGGGCGGCGACAGGATGAAACCGTGGATCGGCCGCGTAGTGGCCACGGCGGCGCTTTGTGGCGGTGCCGCACCCTGCCCGGCGCTGACCCCGGCTGGTGTCTGGAAGGACCTGACCGGCGCGCTGGCACGGCAGGAACTGACGGTTTCAGCGGCCTCCGAGAGCGAAACCGCACAGCGGCTGACGATTTCGGATATCGTGCTGAGCGCGCGCAAACCCGGTTTCTCGCTTTCCGCGCGAATCGGCACCCTGACCCTGTCGGCGACGGCCGACGGCAGCGTGTCGATCACGCTCGACCCTGAAATCCCGGTCGATCTGACCCAGACCCTGAGCAGCGGCGAAAAGCTCGACGCGACCGTTGTCGTTTCACATTCCGGCACCGGAGTTTCGGTCACCGAGGAGAATGGCGAAACACGTGTCGACCTCCGCACCGATACGCTGGAGGCGACCGGCCGCAGCTTTCGCGGCGATGACAGGAGCCTGCCGGTCCGCGCGCAGGTGGCGCTGCGCGATTTCTCGGCCAGCCGCACCTGGTCGGCGCTGCCATATGCCGAGGTCACGGAAGAGGCCAGCGCCGCAACGCTCGCGCTGTCGGTCGACGCCGGCGCGGCCTCCGGGCCGGGCGGGCTCTCGGCGCGGATCGCGATCGGCGATCTTGCGGCCTCGGCAACGCAATCCGGGCCCGCCGCCGAAGCCCGGGGCGATCTGGGCACCCTGCTCCGGCAGGGGATGGCAAGCCAGGGCAGCGCCCGCTTCGGGCCAACCGAATTCAGCCTCGACATTCGCGGCGACCGGGCGGAAATATCCGCCAGCGGGCACCTTTCGGGGGGCGAAAACGCGCTGTCGCTGACCCCGGCGCGCATGCTCTACGAGGTCACCTATTCCGGGCTCGATCTTGCGCTGGCGGGCAGCGGGCTGCCGATGCCCAAAGCGTCGTTCTCGCTCGGCAAGGCCAGGTTGCGTGCGGCGGCGCCGTCGCAACAGGGGATCGCGCCCGCCTCCATCGAGATGCGGATCGAGTTCGAAGCGCTCGCGGCCGGCGAGGATTTCTGGAAACAGTTCGATCCCGAAGCGCTGCTGCCGCGCGATCCGGTAACGCTGATCGTCGAGATCGGTGGCGCCGCGCGCTGGCTGGTCGATATCTTCGATGTCGCTGCGGTGGCCGCACGGGCACGGGCGGGCAGGTCGCCGGCCGAGGTCTCGGCGCTCCGGATCGACAGGTTCGCGCTGTCGGCTCTGGGCGCCGAACTGAGCGGATCCGGTGCAGCGACCGCTGCCACCGCAATGCCCGGCACGCCCCCCCGCGCCGTGGGACAGGCGAGCTTCCGGCTTGCGGGGGGCATGGCGCTGCTCGACCGTCTGGTGGCACTTGCCCTGGTTTCGGAAAGGCAGGCCGAAGCGTTGCGCACCGCAGCCGGCCTGCTGACCCGGCCAGGTGAGGGCGAGGACGTGCTGACCACCCGCATCGAGCGCCTGCCCGGTTCGGCGCTGACGGTCAACGGATCGCCCGTGCCGTTCCCGGCCCCGGTCCCGGGCGAGTCGCCCGGCAATTCCTCAACCCGGAACGAAACGACGCCTTGACCCCCCGGCGCCCACAGTCGAGAGTCGCCGCAAACGTGAATGACATCGAAAGGTATTTCACCATGAGAAACTGGTTGCTCGGCAGCACCTCCGTCGCCCTTCTGGCGGTTGTGCCGCAGGCGGGCTGGAGCCTCAGCCCGCAGGAGGCGTGGGATCACTGGAAGACACAGGGCGATCGCTTCGGCCTGACGGTATCGGCCGAGACCGAAACCCCTGCCGGCGCCACGCTGACGCTGGAGGGCCTGAAATACGTGGGCGAATGGGGCTTCGTTCAGGCCGAATACAACGGCGGCACCTTCACGCTGAGCGAGGAGGGCGACAGCGTGTCCGTCTCCTATCCCGCTGACGGCACCATCACCATCAAGGCCGCACCGCCCGGCGAGTCCGCGTTCGAGGCAACGCTGAACCTGTCCTATCCGGGGGCGACGACACTGCTGTCGCAGGAAGGCGACAAGCTGATCGACGTGTCGAGGTTCCCCGGTTTCACCATCGCCATCGGCGAGGTCAGGATCGACGACAAGCCGTTTGACATCACCGGCGAATACGCGATGTCGAATCTGGAATACAGCCAGAACATCGCGACCTCGGGCGATCCGGTGTACGAAAGCGACGTTTCGATCAGCGATCTGGCGATCAACTACCAGATGCAGATACCCGAGGCGAAGGTGACGATGAAAAGCGCCGCTCAGGCCAGCAACGTGACGGCGGTGACCACCGCCGCGCTCGGCGCGCTGCTGACCGAGCTTGAAAAGGACATGTCCGCCTACGACGACGCGGCGATGATGGACATGATCGGCCGCGTGCTCGATTCCGGTTTCCGCATCGACAGCAAGTCGCATTACGAATCCTACACGGTAAGCGACGAGACCACCGACGAAAACGGCACCTTCAGCAACACCTTCACCATCCGCGAAGGCGACGCCGACGTGACGGTGGATGCCGGTGGCATGGCCTATGACGTGACCAGCGGTTCGTTGGACGGGGCGCTTGTCATCCCGGGCCTTCCCTTGCCCGAGCTTGCCTTCGCGGCCAGCGCCATGGAGATCGCGTTCGACTTTCCCTTCACCTCGGGCGAGGAAGGTGCGCCATATTCGTGGAAGCTTGCCCTCGACAGCCTGACGATGGGCGAGCCCATCTGGTCGCTCTTCGATCCGGGCGCGGTTCTGCCGCGCGATCCCGCATCGCTGGTGGTCAGCCAGTCGGGTCAGCTGCGCTGGATCAGCAACCTGTTCTCGGCCGAAACCGTCGGCGCGCGGACGCCCCCGGTCGAGCCGCTGTCGGCCAATCTCGACGAACTGAAGCTCGCCATGCTGGGTGCCGAACTGACCGGCACGGGCGCCTTTACCTTCGATCAGGTCACGAAGAAGCTGTTTTCCAACGGTGTTCCGCAACCCGAGGGCAAGGCGGAATTCAGGCTGACCGGTGGCAACGCGCTGCTCGACAAGCTGGTGCAGGCCGGGCTTCTGCCGCAGGACCAGTTCATGATGACACGGATGATGATCGGCATGTTCGCCGTTCCCGGCGAGGGCGACGATGTGCTGACCTCGGAGATCGAGGTCGACGCCGATGGCAAGGTGCTGATCAACGGCGCGCCGGTCCCGTTCTGATACACCCGAAGACCCGACAGGAAAACGGCCGGCATCGCCGGCCGTTTTTTATTGCGTGAATCGCGGTTGCCACTATCCGCGCACCTGCAGCCGCAGTTTGCGCCCGTCCCGCGAAAGCTCCATGTCCCAGTCGCGGCCGCCCGCGGCGACGAGCCGTTCGAGTTCGGCCGCGCTGCCGATCGCCGCGCCGTTCAGTTGCAGCAGAACATCGCCGCCACGCAGCCCGAGCCGCACCGCCGGCCCCTCGGCATCCAGAACGACAACACCCGCACTCGACAGGGGCAGATCGAATTCATCGATCGCCCGTGGCGTCAGATCGGCCACCACGAGACCCGAAAGCACCGTGCGGCCACCGATCCTGACCGGCGTCAGGTCCTTTTGCCCGGGTGCTTCGACAACCGGCACCGCAACCTCGCGGCGCGTCCCGTCGCGCAGGACCAGCGCCACCACCTCGCTCCCCGGTTCGCGGGTCAGCAGACGATACTCCAGTTCGGCGGGCGCGTTCACCGCCAGTCCGCCGAGCGACAGGATCACGTCGCCGGCGGCGATGCCCGCCTTGAGGAAGGGGCTGTCAGGGTGTGCCTCGCTGACCAGAACGCCGCCCGGAACCTCCATGTCGAGCGCCTGCGCCAGCCCGCCGTCGACCTCCTGCACGGCGATGCCCGACCACGGGCGGGCAAATTCGGCGCGGCCCGCGCGCACCTGGCCGACATATCGCGCGACCAGATTTGCCGGAATCGCAAAGCCGATGCCGTTCGATCCGCCCGAACGGGTCAGAAGCGAGGTGTTCAGACCCAGCAGCCTGCCCGCCATATCGACCAGCGCGCCGCCGGAATTGCCCGGGTTGATCGGCGCGTCGGTCTGGATGAGATAGCCCGCACCGCGCCCGTTCGCCAGACCGCTGCGCGCGGTGGCCGAAACGATGCCGCTCGACACCGTCTGCCCGATACCGAACGGGTTGCCGATGGCCAGCACCATGTCGCCGACCAGCGCCGCGTCGGAATCGGCGAATTCCAGAGCCGGCAGGTTGCCGGCCCCTTCAAGGCGCATCACCGCGATGTCGGCCTCCCGATCGCTCAGCACCACCGTGCCCTTGAATTCGCGCCGGTCGGCAAGAACCACGTGAATCTCGGTTGCCTGCTGCACGACGTGGTAGTTCGATACCACGATACCGCCCGCGTCGACGATCACGCCCGACCCGAGCGAATTCTGTACCCGGGGCGCTGACGGACCGAAACGTTCGAAGAACTGCGAAAAGAACGGATCGTCGGCAAAGGGGCTGGCGCGGCGTTCGGATACCCAGGTTGCATAGATGTTGACCACCGCCGGGGCGCTGCGCCGGACCACCGGAGCAAAGGACATCTGCGCCTCCTGCCGCGTGGCTGGAACGACCCGTTCGGCCTGCGCGGGCAGGCCCGCGAGCGACAATGTCAGGACAAGCAGCACGCGATGCAGCATCGAAGACACCTCCTTTCGGGCTTGTGGAACGCGATCTGCGCCGAAATAAGGCCACTCCGCCCGCGGGTTCAAGCCGCGCGGCCATCACGCTTGCACGAGCCCGCCTTCCGCCCTAGCTGGAGGGAAACGGGATTCTGAAAGGCCCCTTCATGAAACCATCGCTGGAAAGCCTGACCCATTCCCTGCTCGAGGCGGCAGAAAGGGCCGGCGCCGGGGCGGCGGATGCGATCGCCGTCGACGGCACGTCGCTTGCCATCGACGTGCGCGCCGGGGCACTGGAACAGGCCGAGCGTGCCGAGGGAATCGAGATCGGCCTGCGGGTGATGCTGGGGCACCGGCAGGCCTGCGTTTCCGCCTCGGACATCTCCTCGGGGACTTTTGCCCTGATGGCCGAACGGGCGGTCGCCATGGCGCGCGAGGCACCCGAGGATCCGGGCGTCGGGCTGGCCGATCCGTCGCAGCTTGCCCACGCTCCCGACAGCGCGGCTCTCGACCTTGCCGATCCGGCGGCCGAACCCGCGCCGGACGAACTCGAGCGGCAGGCGCGCGAGGCCGAGGCGGCGACCATGGCCTGCGACGGCATCTCGCAGGTGGAATCGTCAGGGGCAAGTTACTCGCGCCAGCGTATCCACCTGGCCACATCGGGCGGATTTTCAGCCGGGTACAGCCGCACCGGCTCGGGGCTGTTCACCGTCGCCATCGCCCGAAGCGGCACCGGGATGGAACGGGATTATTTCGGCGAAAGCCGCGTCTATCGCGCCGATCTGCCCACCCCGGAGGAGATCGGCCGTATCGCCGCCGAACGCACACTGGCACGGCGCGGCGCCCGCAGGCCGAAAACCGGCGCCTATCCGGTCCTGTTCGACGAACGCATCGCCGGTTCGCTGATCGGCCATCTGCTGGCCGCGATCAACGGCGGCGCCATCGTGCGCGGCGCAAGCTGGCTGCGCGATGCGCTCGGCACCCGGGTGCTGCCGGCCGCGTTGTCGCTGACCGAAGAACCGCTCCGGCCGCGCACCCCGGCCTCGCGTGCCTTCGACGCCGAGGGCCTGCCGACGACGCGGCGCGAGATCGTCCGCGACGGCGTTCTGCAGGGGTGGGTGCTCGATCTTTCGACCGGGCGCAAGCTCGGGCTCGACAGCACGGCCAACGCGGTGCGCGGCACATCGGCCCCGCCATCGCCCGGCGTCTCGAACCTGTCGCTGACGCAGGGCGGGCAAACCCGAGACGAACTGCTGCGCGAGATGGGGACCGGGCTGCTGGTAACCTCGATGATCGGCTCGACCATCAATCCGACCACCGGCGATTATTCGCGCGGTGCGGCGGGGTTCTGGGTCGAGAACGGCACGATCGCCTGGCCGGTCAACGAATGCACCATCGCCGGCAACCTGCGTGACATGCTCGGGACCCTGGTTCCGGCGAACGACGCCCGCCCGCACCTGTCGCGCGTGATCCCCTCGCTTCTGGTCGAAGGCATGACACTTGCCGGCGAATGACCTGCCCCTGCTGACCGAGGCCGCCCACGCCGCGGGTCGGATCGCATTGCGTCATTTCCGGGCAGGTTTTTCGGTCTGGGAAAAGGACGGCGATCAGGGGCCGGTAACCGAGGCCGACCTGGAAATCGACGCCATGCTGCGGGACATGCTGATCGCGGCACGCCCGGATAACGGCTGGATGTCGGAGGAAAGCCCCGACGACCCCGACAGGCGGCACCGCAGCCGCGTCTTCGTCGTCGATCCCATCGACGGCACCCGCGCCTTTGCCGATGGCACACCGACCTGGGCCCATTCGCTTGCCGTGATCGAGCGGGGCGCGCCCGTCGCGGCGGCGGTCTTCCTGCCGGCACGCGACAAGCTCTACACAGCGGCGCGCGGGGCGGGTGCCCGTCTCAACGGCGCGCCGGTTTCCGCCAGCGGCCGCAGGCAGCTTGACGGGGCCGATATCCTTGCCAATCACCATGCGCTGAACCCGAAAAACTGGCATGGCGGCGCACCGGCGGTGGTGCGCCATTTCCGCCCATCGCTTGCCTACCGGCTGTCGCTGGTGGCCGAAGGGCGGTTCGACGCCATGCTGACCCTGCGCGACACCTGGGAATGGGATATCGCCGCCGGGGCGCTGATCGCGACCGAGGCCGGCGCCCGGGTCGGCGACCGCTTCGGCAAACCGATCGGTTTCAACTCTCCCGGCCGAACCTCGGCCGGGATCCTCTGCGCGGCACCGGGTATCCACGACGAGATCGTGAACCGCCTGCGGACCTGATACCCGGGCAGTGCTTGACCGCAGGGCGGCGTTCGCTAGGCTGCGCCAGATTCCACAGGCACCCGGAGGCCCCATGCCGCAGCGTCTTCACCTCGTCTTCGGCGGCGAGCTCGTCGATCCCGAAAAGAACGTGTTCAAGAACGTCGACGATATTCACATTGTCGGCATGTACCCCGACTACGCCTCCGCGCACGACGCGTGGAAGGCCGAGGCCTACCGCACCGTCGACAACGCGCACATGCGCTACTTCATCGCCCATATCCACCGGCTGCGCGACGAGGAGACCGAAGCCTCGCCCACCGAGGAACTCGGCTGACGCCGCTTGGACATCCTGACGATCCCCCGCCTGCAGGCCCGGTTCCGGACCCAGGCCCTGCAGCGGAAGCTGAACGCGCAGCTTTCGCGCGAGGACGAGACCGGCCTGATCGCCAAGCAACTTCTGGGCCGCAGCGAGACACCGCGCCCGGCGGGAAAGCTGGTCTGGCTTCAGGCGCCCGGCGGGCTGGATGCCGGCGCGGCAACAGCGTTGCGCGACCGCATCGCCGAGGAGGTTCCCGGCATCAACCTGCTGGCCACCGTTCCCGAACGGCTGCGCGAGCGGATCGCCGACGGCATACCGGCCGAACTGCCGCCGCTGGAATCGCCCGGCAGCGTCGAGCGGTTCCTCGACCACTGGCGCCCGGATGTCTGCATCTGGTTCGGCCGGGTGGAGGCGCCGATCCTGGCCGACGCCTGCGCCCGGCGCGGCATACCGATGTTCCTGCAGGATGCCACCGCGCCCGAGATCAACAGCGCACGAGGGCGGGCATTGCAGCAACGCATGCTCGGGCTGTTCGAGCGCATTCTGGCACTCGATGTGGTCGAGGCGGACCGTATCCGTGCCATCGGATCGATCCCTTCGCGGATCGAAACCACCGGGCGCCTCACCCAGGTGGCGAACCCGCCGGCCTGTGTCGAATCCGAGCGCGCCGCGCTTGCCGATGCGCTGAACACCCGCCCGGTATGGGTTGCCGCCTGCCCGACACCGGGCGAGGTACCGGCGATTCTCGACGCGCACTGGGCGGCACGGCGGACCACGCACCGGCTACTGCTGATTCTCGTTCCGCCGGCCGGGTCGATAGGCTCGGAACTGGGGCCGGCACTCGTCGAACTGGGCTGGCAGATCGCCCTGCGGGAGGCCGACGAATATCCCGAATTCGCCACCGACATATACATCGCCGACACCTGCGAGGAACTGGGGCTGTTCTATCGGCTCTCGCCGGTGACATTCCTCGGCGGCACCCTGTCGGGCGGGCCGGTGCCCGAGGCGATGGGTCCGGCGACGCTGGGCTCGGCGATTATCGCCGGACCGCAGGGCGGGCATGAAAGCGAAATTCTGGCAAAGCTCCAGTCCGGCGGCGCCTGTCGCCGGATCGCCGACGCCAGTCAGCTGGGCGAGGCCGTTTCGGCGCTTCTCGAACCCGATACGGCGGCATCGCTTGCGCTCAACGCCTGGAGCATCGCAACCGATGGCGTGCGGGTGATGAACCGGCTCGGCACGCTGGTGGCCACCGCGCTGCACGGCTGGCCCGACTGATGCGCGCACCCGCCTTCTGGGATAACCCGCCCGATGCGCCGGGCATTCTGGCGCGGCTGCTGTCGCCGCTGGGAGCGCTCTACGCGGCGGCAACGGCGCGCAGGCTGGCGCGGGGATCCTCGTGGCACGCCGGGATCCCGGTGATCTGCATCGGCAATCTGAGCGTCGGCGGCACCGGCAAGACACCGACGACCATCGCCCTGGCCGAAAGGCTTGGCGACGGCACCCATATCGTCAGCCGCGGCTTCGGCGGCAGGCTCGACGGCCCGCTGCGGGTGGACGAACGCCGGCACCACGCCGAAGATGTCGGCGACGAACCGCTGCTGATGGCGGCCTTCGCGCCGGTCTGGATCGCGCGCGACCGCGCCGCCGGCGTTCGCGCCGCCGAGAACGCCGGGGCGCGCCTTGTCCTTCTGGACGACGGCTTTCAGAACCCGGCGGTCGCCAGATCGCTCTCGATCGTGGTCGCGGATGCCGCGCGCGGCTTCGGCAACGGGCGCTGCATCCCGGCGGGTCCGCTGCGCGAGCCTGTTGCGGCGGGGCTTGCCCGCGCCGACCTGCTGCTGACCATCGGCGAACCGGCAATGCAGGCGCGCTTCGGCAAGACTTGGGGGGCGGCTGCCGCCGGGCTTGCGCGCATCGAGGGGCGGCTCGCGCCGCTGCAGACGGGAATGGACTGGCAGGGCATGCCGGTGCTGGCCTTCGCCGGCATCGGCTACCCCGAGAAGTTCTTTGCCACGCTCCGCAGCCTCGGCGCGGATATCCGCCGCACCGAGGCGCTGGAGGACCACCAGCCGCTGACCCCGGCCCTGATGACCCGGCTGGAGGCTGAGGCGGGCAAGCTGGGCGCCCAGCTCGTCACCACGGAAAAGGACGCGGCGCGCATGCAGCCGGCATTCCGCCGCAAGGTGCTGACGGTGCCGGTACGGCTCGCTGTCGATGACTGGACAGCGCTGGACCGGCTGGTCGCCGCGCTGCCCTGAGCTTATTCGGCAAGCTTCTCGTCGAGGATCCTGGCGAAATCGGCGTAGCTCATGTTCGAGTATTTCTCGCCGTTGACGATGAAGCTCGGCGTCGCGGTGATCCCGTCCTTGCTGGCGTTGTCCTCCCACCACGCGACAAGTGTCTGGGCCATTTCGGCATCCTGCATGCAGGCGTTGAGCTGATCGTCGGAAAGCCCGGCCCTGCGGCCGATCCGGCGCAGATTGTCGGCGATCTGCGCCGGTTCACCCTGTGCCCATTCGCCAAGCTCCCCGAAGACGATGTCGGACAGGCCGAAATAGCGCATCGGATCGCAGCGCGCCACCATCGACGCCCACAGACCGTAACGGTCGAAATAGACATCGCGGTGCACGAAACGGATCTTGCCGGTATCGATGTAGTTCTTCCTCAGTTCGGGAAAGACCGTCTGGTTGAAATTCGCGCAATGGCCGCAGGTGAACGAGGCGTATTCGATCACCTCGACCGTGGCGCCGGGATCGCCCAGCACCATCTCGATCACTTCGCCGCTGCCTTCGGCAGCCTCGGCGGCGCCGACCGCGCCGGCGATCGGCGGCAGGGTCATGGGCCCTTCGGCGCTGCGGCTCATCCAGTAGCCGGCGCCGGCGGCAACAAGGGCCGCGGCGACGGCAAGGGTCAGGTAACGTTTCATTCGGACATCTCCGTTCGTCTTTTCGATTTGCCAAGTACCGCCGCGCCCAGATCGGCCAGCGCACGGCGCAGCCGCTCGTCGCCGACACTTTCCGCCAGCGCCTCGGCCCGGTGTCGCAGGGCATCATCGGGAAGATCCGCCGCCTCGGGCCGCCGGTGGGCGAAATCCGCCCGCCCCTCGGCAAAGCCGCTGGCGGCGGTCTGGGTGAAGCGGATACGCGCGATCGCGGCATAGCCGTATACGGCGTTCACCTTCTGGCGCAGCGCGGGTTCCTGCATCTGCAGCACGGGGGCCTGCGCGCCGGTGGTCAGGACCGTCAGCGTCGCGCCGAAGCCGCCCCCGGAATAGCTTACGCTGACCGGCCGGCTGATGGCGGCAATCTCCGGGCCGACGATTTCGGCCCAATGGGTCAGAAGGCGGGTTTCGGCAAAGCCGCGCTTCTCGCTCGCCGCCCGGATACGATCCGACAGCAGGCCCGAGGTCCGCTCGAACCCGCGCATCCGCCGGGTCGGATTGAATGATCTGTCGTCGCGCGGCGGCATGCCTGACATTTCCCTCTGCTCGCCCTATCTTAGCGGCTGGCCCGTCCGGGGCCAGCACATTGGCGCAGAGAGACATAAAGAATGCGTGACGTGAAACGGCAGGATGCGCGGGCGGCGCTGCTCGGCTGGTACGATGCGCATGCGCGCGATCTGCCATGGCGCGTTGCCCCCGCCGCACGATCCGCCGGGGTCCGGCCCGATCCCTACGCGGTCTGGCTGTCCGAAGTGATGCTTCAGCAGACCACCGTCTCGGCAGTGCGCGAACGCTTCGGGCGTTTCATGGCACGCTGGCCCGACGTGGCGACGCTGGCCGCGGCGGCGGACGCCGAGGTAATGGCCGAATGGGCCGGGCTGGGGTACTACGCCCGCGCCCGCAACCTGCTGAAATGCGCCCGTACCATCGCGGACGAACTGGGCGGCAGCTTCCCGCAGACCCGGGCTGAGCTTCTGGTGTTGCCCGGAATCGGCGCCTATACCGCCGCCGCCATCGCCGCCATCGCCTTCGACCGGCCCGAAACGGTGGTGGACGGCAATGTCGAGCGGGTGATGGCCCGGCTTTTCGACATCGAAACGCCGCTGCCGGCCGCCAAGCGCAAGCTGGCCGCGCTGGCCGATGGGCTGACGCCGCTTGAAAGACCCGGCGATCACGCGCAGGCGATGATGGATCTGGGTGCCACGATCTGCACACCCGCCCGCCCGGCCTGCGGGATTTGCCCGCTTGCATCGTTCTGCGCCGGCCGCGCCGCCGGCAGGGCGGCGGAATTGCCGCGCCGCACCCCGAAGCTGACCAAGCCGGTCCGGCATGGCATCGCCTATGTGGCGCGGCGCAGCGACGGCGCCCTTCTGCTGGAAACCCGCCCGCCCCGGGGGCTGCTCGGCGGCATGCTGGGCTGGCCGGGCTCGGGCTGGTCCGACGCGCCGGAGGCCAAACCACCGCTCGACGCGGACTGGCGCAGGCTTCCGGGCGAGGTGCGGCACACCTTCACCCATTTCCACCTGCGCCTTGGGGTCGAGATCGCCAAGGTGCGCCTTTCGGCCGCACCCGAACGTGGCGCATTCCGCCCGGCGGCGGAATTCGACCCTGCGGCCCTGCCCACCCTGATGCGCAAGGTCTGGTCGCTGGCGGCACCCGCCTTCGGCCGAGCGGGAAGGCGGGCTCAGGCCGCCCGCTCCTTGCCGCCGAACCGGCCGTAAAAGCTCTGGCCCTTGCCGGCCATTTCCTCCAGCAGCACCGGCGCGGCGAAGCGTGCGCCATGCGCCCCGGCCAGTTCGTTGGCGCGCGCGGCGGCATAGGGCGTGCCCAGCATGTCGAGCCAGCTGAACGGACCACCCGACCATGGCGCAAAACCCCAGCCGAGGATGGCGCCAACGTCGCCTTCGCGGATGTCTTCCAGCACGCCCTGCTCAAGGGCGCGTACCGCCTCCAGCGACTGAACGAACAGCAGGCGGTGCTGCACTTCGGTCAGGTCGGGCTGTCCTGCGGCGGGCGGGAATTTCCCGGCGGGCCCTTCCCAGAGTTGCCGGCGCTTTCCGGTATCGTCGTAATCGTAGAAACCCGCGCGCGCCTTGCGGCCCAGCCGCCCCTGATCGGCCATCCAGAATATCACCTCGTCCACCGCGCCGTCGGGATAGGCATCGCCCATCGCCGCGCGCGTCGCTCTGGCGATCCTGACGCCGAGGTCGATCGAGGTTTCGTCGACCAGTTGCAGCGGCCCCAGCGGCATGCCGACCAGCCTGGCGGCATTTTCGATCAGCGCCGGGCCGACCCCCTCGGCAACCATGCGTATCCCCTCGTTGATATAGGGGATGATGCAGCGGTTGGCATAGAAGAAGCGCGCATCGTTGACGACGATCGGGGTCTTGCGGAT
Source organism: Tropicimonas sp. (assembly GCF_047971885.1). NCBI lineage: Bacteria > Pseudomonadati > Pseudomonadota > Alphaproteobacteria > Rhodobacterales > Roseobacteraceae > Tropicimonas > Tropicimonas sp. Next base: position 19,094 of record NZ_JBKEAE010000072.1, read on the forward strand.
CTGGCGCACGTAATCGAGCGCCCGGGCCACCGCGCGCGGGCCGGTCTGGCGGCCCTTGATGATCTCGACCAGCAGCATCTTCTCGACCGGCGAGAAGAAGTGGATGCCGATGAACTGTTCCGGCCGGCCGCTTGCCTGGGCCAGCTGGCCGATGGGCAGGGTCGAGGTATTGGTGGCAAGGATGCAACCGGCATCCACCGCCGCCTCGACGGCTTTCGTTACCCCGGCCTTGATGGCGGGGTCCTCGAACACCGCCTCGATCACCAGATCGCAGCCCGCAAGCGCCGAATAATCGGTTGTCGCGGTGATCCGGTCCAGCAGTTCGCGCTTCTTTTCGGGCGTGGACCTGCCGCGCCTGATGCCCTTGTCGGCATATGCCTCGCTATAGGCCCTGCCGCGATCGGCGGCCTCCTGACTCTGGTCGAGCAGGACAACCTCGATCCCCGCCTGAGCCGAAACCAGCGCGATTCCCGCGCCCATCATGCCGGCACCAAGAACACCCAGCCTGCGAACCTTCTGATCGGGCACGTCGGGCCGGTTGGCGCCCTTTTCCAGCGCCTCCTTGTTGATGAAAAGCGTGCGGATCATCGCCGAGGACGAGGGATTCATCAGCACGCCGGTGAACCAGCGCGCCTCGATCCGCAGCGCGGTATCGAAATCGACCTGCGCACCCTCGTAGACCGCCGACAGGAGCGCCTTCGCCGCCGGATAGACGCCCTGCGTCCTGCCGTTGACCATCGCGCTGGCACCGACGAAGGTCATGAAACCGGTCGTGCTGAAGGGCGCGCCACCGGGCATCCGGTAGCCTTTCTCGTCCCATGGCTTGACAATCTTCGGCGCGCTCAGAACCCATTCGCGCGCCCTGTCCACCAGTTC
>NZ_JBKEAE010000076.1:0-12397 GCF_047971885.1 Tropicimonas sp.
TCGAGCACCGCCTTCCGCCGGCCGGCAATGACGACGCGCGCGCCCGAAGCGGCAAGCGCGCGCGCGATGGCCAGCCCAATCCCGCTGCCGCCGCCCGTGATCAGGGCTGTGCGCCCGCACAATCCGTAGGTGGACGAAAGATGGGACGCGACCGTCTCACTCATCGGGCTCACTCATCGGGAAACTCGACCATGACCTTCAGTGTCTCGTTCCGGTTCGCCTCCCAGAACTCGAACGATCCTTCGGCCTCGTCCCACGGAAAAACGCGGCTGATCAGCTTGTCGCTGATCGCCGGGTTGGCCTCGACGAACCCGATCACCGCCCCGAAATCCGCCCGCGTCGCGTTGCGCGAGCCGAACATGTCAAGCTCCTTGAGGTTGAAGAGCGAGGTGTTGAAGGAAACGTCCTTCTTCGCGTAGCCGACGAACACCACGCGCCCGGCAAACCCGGCCATGTCCACTGCGGCGACAAAGGTCTCGGGCAGGCCGACAGCCTCGATGGCGACATCCGCGCCATCGCCGCCCGTCAGTTCGCGCACCGCTTCGAGCTGATCGACCCGCAGCGGATTGACCACCGCCGCAACGCCGAAGTCGAGCAGAAGCTGCCGCTTGGCCTCGCTGACCTCGACCGCGATCACGCGCGCACCGCGCTGGATCGCCCCCAGCATCGCGCCGACCCCGATCATGCCGCCGCCCAGGACAACCACGGTATCGCCCGCGGCAACCGAGCCGCGCGCCACCGCATGAAACCCAACCGACAGCGGCTCGACAAGCGACAGATGGCGTGCGGGCAGCCTGTCGTTCAGGATCAGCTTTTCATGGGGAACAACCAGCCGTTCCGACATTCCGCCGTCACGCTGGACGCCGAGCGTGGCGTTGAACTGACAGGCGTTTGTCCGTCTCTTCCGACACGAGGCGCATTTGCCGCAACTGGTGTAGGGAACGACAATCGCCGAACGCCCCGGCGCGAAATCCGCCGGGACATCCGCGCCGGTCTCGACGATCGTCCCGCCGATTTCATGGCCGGGAATGCGCGGCAGTTTCGCCAGCGGATTGAGCCCCCGAAAGGTGTTGAGATCGCTTCCGCACAGGCCAACCGTGCGCACCTTCAGCACAACATCGCCGGGCCCCGGCCTGGCGGGTTCGACCGAAGTGAACTCGGCTTTTCCGATATCGCTGATGACAAGAGCTTTCATGGCATTTTCCCCTCGGGAGAGCATTCCGGGGCCGCATCCCGGCGCGCCGGCGGGTGGTGTCTGGAGAGACGTTCGGAAACCCCACGCGAAGAGCCCGGAAACGCGGGGTAGCATCGGGCGCTGCGGCAGGCACGGATCATCACTCCCCTCTGAACACTCGCCTTCGACGATGTTCTTTATCATTAAAAATCAATTCAAGTTGCTGTCAATGTATTTTCTTGATAAAGAACATTTTGGATCGGGAGGAACCTTCCATGGCTGAGACAACGCGCAATGCGGCCCCGGCCCTGCTGCAGCTGAACCCGGCAGACAATATCGCGGTGCTCCTGCGCGGCGTGGTGGCGGGTTCGCTTCAGGCGGTCGATGGCCGGGAGATCGTTCTGGGAAGCACGCTGCCGATGGGCCAAAAGGTCGCCATTCTGCCGATCCCCGCCGGTGCAGAGGTGCTGAAATACGGGCTGCCGATCGGCGTGGCGCGCTGCGATATCGCGGTCGGCGACCATGTGCACCTGCACAATATCGAAAGCCGATACACCGTGATTCGCGACTGGGAGGCATCGACGTGAGCGAAACGGGCGACATGCGCGGCTGGCCACGCACGGACGGGCGCAAGGGTATCCGCAACATCCTTGTCGTGGCCTATCTGGTCGAATGTGCCCATCATGTCGCGCGCGCCATCGTGCGCCCATTCGAGGGTGACGACGTGCACGTGATCGGCTTTTCCGGCTGCTTTCCCAACGATTATGCACAGACGATGATGGAAACGCTCTGCACGCACCCGAATGTCGGCGGCGTGCTGCTGGTTTCGCTGGGATGCGAGAATTTCCAGAAGCGCCGGCTGCTTGAGGTCATCGAGGCATCGGGACGGCCGGCCGAACTGCTGACGATCCAGCAGGCCGGAGGAACCAGGGCCAGTGTGGAGCACGGTCGGGCCCGGGTTTCGCAGATGCGTGCGCAACTCGACCTGCTGCCGACGGTGCCGATGGCGCCGGCCGAGCTTGTGATCGGTACGATCTGCGGCGGCTCGGATGCGACCTCGGGTATCGCCGGCAACCCCGCCGCCGGGCGGGCATTCGACCTGCTTCTGAGCGAAGGGGCCACCTGCGTTTTCGAGGAGACCGGAGAGCTGATAGGCTGCGAACATATCATGGCCGCGCGCGCCATCACGCCGGAACTGGGTGTCGCACTTGTCGGGACGGTACAGAAAGCGGTGCGCTATTACGATGCCATGGGCTACGGCTCCTTTTCTCAGGGCAATGCGGAAGGCGGACTGTCCACCATCGAGGAAAAGTCTCTCGGCGCCTATGCCAAGTCCGGCCGCTCGGCGATCGCGGGAATCGTCAAACCCTGCATCCAGCCGCCCCGCGGCGGGCTTTACCTGCTCGATGTGGTTCCCGACGGGTCGCCGCGTTTCGGCTTTCCCAATATCAACGATACCGCCGAGATCGCCGAACTGATGTCCTGCGGGGCGCATGCTGTCATCTTTGTCACCGGCAGGGGGTCTGTCGTCGGCTCGGCTATCTCGCCCGTCCTCAAGGTCTGCGCCAATCCCGAGACATGCGCGCGAATGGGAGAAGACATGGACGTGAACGCCGGACGGGTCATCGACGGCACGGCGACGCTCGACGAGGTTGGCCGGGAAATCCACGACAGGCTGATCGCGCTCGGTCGTGGCGCGCGCACCGCGGCCGAAAGGCTTGGGCACCACGAATTCGTTCTCACCTACAAGACTTTCGCGCCACCGGGGCCCGGATGTCTGCCTGCACCGGAGACCATGCCATGACCAACCCGAAAACCCCGATCCTGCAATTTGGCACCAGCCGCTTTCTTCAGGCCCATGCCGACACATTCATCGACGCCGCGATGAAGGAAGGACAGAATGTCGGGCCGGTGACCGTCGTGCAGAGCTCGGGCGACGCCGCGCGCGCCGGCAGGGTCCGGGCGCTGGTCAGGCCCGAAGGCTACCCGGTGCGCATCCGGGGGCTGGAAAACGGCGCGGAGATCGGCCGGACGCTGACCGTCAACAGCCTGCGGCGGGGCCTTTCGACCGCAGCCGACTGGGACGAGATCGTGCGGATTTTCCGCGACGAGGCAACCCATGTGATCTCGAACACTGCCGACAGGGGGTTCGACCCGCAGCCCGCCGATGTCGCGCGGGTCTTCGATCAGGCGATGTCCTATCCCGCCAAGCTGCAACTGCTGCTGCGCGCCCGCTTCGCGGCGGGAGGCGAACCGCTGGCAATCCTTCCCACCGAGTTGATCGAGCGTAACGGCGATGTGCTGAAGGCGCGCGTCCTCGAACTCGCCGGGCAGGACGACCCGGCCTATGCAGCGTGGCTGCGGGATAATGTGATCTGGGCAAATTCGCTGGTCGACCGGATCGTTTCGGAACCCATCGAGCCTGCGGGCGCGGTCGCGGAGCCCTATGCGCTCTGGGCGATCGAGGCCGCGCCGGGCGTGGTTCCACCCTGTCAACATCCGGCCATCCGGCTGGTCGAAACGCTCGAATCCGCCGAGGCGCTGAAGCTGTTCATCCTGAACCTCGGGCATACCTACATGACCGACAACTGGCTGAAGAACCCGCAGGGAACCGAATCGGTGCGGGACTACCTGGCGATCGACACCGTTCGCCGGGACCTGCTGGACCTCTATGAAAAAGAGGTAATTCCCGGCTTCGAAGCGGCGGGGGCGGGAGACGAGGCGCGTGTCTATGCTGCTACCACGCTCGACCGGTTCGGCAACCCGTTCCTCTTCCATCGTCTTGCCGATATCGCCGGCAATCACGAGCAGAAGATTGCCCGCCGCATCGGTGCCTTTCTCGGCTGGTCCAGAGCCAACGGCGGCACGCAGGAAACACCGCGCCTGTCCGCCATCGTCGCGGAAAGCTGACCGGCAAGCCGGACTGCCCGAACCGGACGGGGCCGCATTTCAGCGGCCCCTCCCGCGCCAGCCGGTTCGCGGCCGGTTTTGCGTATCAGCCCCTGCCCACGAGCAGCAGCGAAATCGCCGGAAAGACGACGACCAGCCCCAGCGCGACCAGAAGCGCGAGATACATCGGCAGCGCCTCGCGGGTGAACTTTCCCACCCCGACCCCGGCAAGGTTGCAGACCATCAGCATGACGGTTCCGACCGGTGGCGTCAGGGTACCGATCGACAGGTTGAGCACCATGATGATGCCGAAATGGACCGGGTCGATCCCCAGCGCGGCAAGCGTCGGTTTCAGCAGCGGCACAAGGATGATCAGCAGCGCCGTCCCCTCGATCAGCATGCCGAAGAACAGCAGCGCAATGTTCAGCATGAACAGGAAGACGTATTTGTTGCTGGAAAATCCGGTGATCAGTTCGGCAAAGGCCTCGCCCGCCTTCTCGACCGAGAATATCCAGCCGAGCGCGCCGCTCGCCATGATGATCAGCATCACCGACGCGGTCGAGCGCGCCGTTTCGACCAGCGATTCGACGATGTTCTGCGGCGTCATTGTCCGGTAGACAAGCATGCCGACCACGATCACCAGCAGCACGGCGACCGCACCCGCCTCGTGTGGGGTGAAGACGCGAAAGCGGATGCCCCCGACGATGGCCAGCAGGATGAACACCGCCGGCCAGGCGCCGACCAGCGTCGTCATCGCCTGATCGAACGGAACCTTGTCGGTCCTGGCCGGCTTGTAGCCGCGTTTCGTGGCGACGATGTAGATCGCCACCATCAGCAGCACCGCGCAGAGGATCCCCGGCAGGATACCGGCAACAAACATGCTGCCCACCGATACGTCGCCGACAAGCGCATAGATGATCAGCGCGATCCCCGGCGGAATGATCGGCGTGACCAGCGAACCCGCCGCCGTGACGGCCGCCGCGAAGCCGCGGTCGTAGCCGTGCTTTTCCATCTGGGGCACCATCATGCGCGTCAGCATCGCGCAATCGGCAAGGTTGGAGGCGCTGAGCCCGCCCAGCAGCAGGCTGACCATGATGTTGGCCTGCGCCAGCCCGCCGCGGATGCGCCCGACCAGCAGCAGCGCCACCTGGATGATCCGCTCGGCGATCCCCGAATAGGCCAGCAGCGTTCCCAGCAGCATGAAGAACGGAATCGCCATCAGCGAAGTGTTCTGCGACGGCGCGACGAACCGCTGGATGGCGATTTCGGGCGGCATCGTGGCGAAGAAGTTGAAATAGACCAGGACGGCGAGCAGGATGCCGAGATAAAGCCGCATGTTGAGCGCGAACGCCAGAAGCAGCAGCGGAACGATGATGACCCAGGTCATTCTGCGGCCTCCTCTTTTCCCGAGCGGATGGTCCTGATGAAACGCGGCAGGCGCAGCGCCGTATAGGCGGCCATGCCGATTGCCCCGACCGGCACCGCGATATCGATCCAGTACCACGAGATCTTGAGCACGCCGGTCAGCTTGAACGCCACCTTGCTGGCCAGCACGTAACCCAGCCAGGCGATATAGATCAGCAGGACGATCGACACGATTCCGACCATCAGGTTGACCAGCGCCCGCCCGCGCGGGCGCAGCATGTCGACGAACAGGGGGATGGAAAGGTTGGAATCGTCACGTTCGGCGATGATCGCGCCAACCATGACGATCCAGATCATGCAGATCCCGCTTATTTCCTCCATCCAGTGCACCGGCGCCCCGGCGACGTAACGCATGAAGACGGAATAGGCGGTGGCAAGGACCATGAAGCCAAGCGCGGCCGAGACGACAACCGTATAGAGCCGGTTCAACATGTGGCAACTCCCGCTGATACCAAACCGGGCCGGCGGGGATTACCGCCGGCCCGCACAGAGTGTCAGTTCCCCAGTTGCGCCTGAATCTGGTCGTAAAGACCGTCGCTCCACTCAGGGAACTCGCCATAGACGGCCCTGGCCGCTTCGCGGAACGGGGTGGTGTCGGGTTCGATGATCTCGACACCGGCTTCACGGAATTTCTCGATCATCGCCGCATCCGATTCGACCGAAAGCTGCTGGCTGTAAAGCCCCGCCTCTTTCGCGGTTTCATGGATGATGTCGAGTTGTTCGGGCGGCAGGCTGCCAAAAAAAGCCTCGCCGCCGATGAAGAGCGAGGTATTCAGCAGATACCCGATCAGGCTGAGGTATTTTGCCTCTTCATAGAATTTCTGGCCGTAGAGAACCGAGAGCGGATTCTCCACTCCGTCGATGATACCCTGCGACAATGCGGTATAGACCTCGCCCAGCGGCATCGGCGTGGCGGTCGCACCCATCGCTTCGATGGCGCGGATCTGCATGATGTTGTTGGGCGTGCGGATCTTCATGCCCTTCATGTCGTCCAGCGTCCGCACCGGCTTTTTCGCAATCAGGTGCCGTGGGCCGTACAGATAGTTCGACATCACGACGTGGATGCCCTTGTCGGCCAGTTCCCGCTCCTTTTCCTTGTACCAGTCGGATTCATAGATCGCGAAAAGCTGGCTCGCATCCTCGGCGAGATAGGGGCCGAACAGGATACCCAGATCGGGAATGTAATCGGCCAGAAAACCCACATCGGTGATGGTGATGACGTTGTCGCCCAGCATCGCCTGCTCGGTCACGTCCTGTTTCGAGCCGAGTTGGGCACTGGGATAAAGCTCGAAGGTGATCTCGCCGTTGCTGCGCTCCGCGATCAGATCCTTCCAGTAGTGCATCACGACATCGACGGGTTCGCCCGGATTGTTCTCGTAGGCGACCTTGATGACGGTTTCGGCAAGTGCCGTACCGCTGCCCAATGCAGCGATCGCAACAGCCGCGGCAGTCTGTTTCAACCAGTTTTTCATGGGATTGATCCTTCTTTCTCCCTGTCGATCATGGTGTGCATGAGGTTCGTACAGAGCGTTCGGGTGATGCGCCGCCCCACGGCCGGCGCGCGGCAGGCCGGCCGCCGGACACCCGCGGGGAGGCTGGTACGGCGCGCGAATCCCCGACCGATCCGGACAGCGGGCAAGTCCGGCCTCGCAGTTGGAAATGCACCCCCCAGACATGGCGTCCCCTCCAGCGCCAACCTCGCAGGCCGGATATAACGCCCAGTCTGCCACAAAACCGATAAAAAACAATTTTGCTCCTGTCAATTGTATTTTATCTTTTTTAGACTGTTTGGCGGCTCGGGTTTTGACACCTGCGGCGTCGGGAACAGGCCCATGCCCCGCTGATTTTCACCTGAACCCACCGGGCATGGAAATGTTCCGTCACCCGATCCGGGCCGGCCGGCCGGAATGGCCGCCGGCCAGATCGCTGCGGCGAGCGCCCCGAACTCTGTCAGTTCGTACTGGACCAGATTGCAATGCCTGTCTTCACCGGCCGGGCGCCGCCTTACTCCCGACGACCGGCCTCGCGCCCGTCCACGGAATGGCCTTGCCGCCCCGCATGATCGCCTGGACGGCTGGTCGACTCGCGTATCGTCAGGCTGGTCGGCAGCACGGTCTGGCGGCTGGGAAGCTCCAGCCCGACGATCAGCGCCAGCAGCATGTTCACCGCAGACCGACCCATCTCGTGCAGCGGTTGCCGAATTGTCGTAAGCGCCGGATGCATCTGGCTCGCCAGCAGGATGTCGTCGAAACCGACGATAGAGATGTCTTCGGGAATGCGCAGGCCGGCCTCGCGGATCGCCGCCATCGCCCCGAGCGCGCTCAGATCGTTGCAGGCGAAGATCGCCGTGGGGCGCTCGGGCAGCGCGAGCAGGATTCTGGCCGCGTCATACCCGCCCTTCTGCGTATATCGTCCGTCAGCGATGAGCCTTTCGTCGCTGTCCAGATCGAGTTGCGCAACCGTATCCCTGTAGGCCACAAGACGTGTGCGTGCTGAGGCGAGCCGACAATTGCCGGTAACGATGCCGATCCGCCGGTGGCCGAGTTCGGCAAGATGGGTCACCGCGCGGCGCCCGCCCTGATAGCTGTCCGCGCTGACCGAGGGGAAGCGCGAATCGTCGGCCTGGGTGTCGACCGTCACCACCGGAACCGACGCGCTCGCAAGCGGCTCGAGATAGCCCGGTTCATAGGGCAGGATGGCGATCACCCCGTCGGTGATCTGCTGGAGCAGGTTGCGGACACTGCCCGGTGGCTCGCTGTTGTTCTCCGGCAGGGAATAGACCAGCATTTCGTACCCCATGCCGCGCGCCTGACCGCCAATTCCCAGCACGAGATCGGCCGCGAACGGCGTGTGGAGTTGCGCCACCACACCGATGATGCGTGTCCTGCCGGTGGAGAGCTTTTGCGCCATCGGATTGGCCGTGTAGCCAATTTCGTCGGCGATTCTCAGGATATCCTCCCGGGTTCGGGCCGAGACACCGGGCTGATCGTTCAGCGCCCGCGATGCGGTCATGCGGGAGACACCGGCAACTTTCGCAATTTCCGCCAGCGTGGCCCTGCCTCTGGTCATGGCCGCAGGTCTCCGGTTCGGACCCGCCGAAGGTACCGCGCCCGCCCGGGGCGTTTTGACGCAGGCTTTGCGCAAGTCGTCGTAGCGTTACGCGTAACGTTCATGATCTCCTCATTTCGTACCGTTTCGACAGGGTTCAGGCCCGAAGGCCCGTTGCATACCGCCATGCAACAAAGTTCGAAGCAATGTTATCCCGCAGACATCTGAATCCGTCAATTGACATAGATAACGATATCGGTAACGTTACGTTCGTAACGTTGATGCGAGTCGTCATATCGGGAGGAAGACATGCATATCAAGGCAACCGTGAAAGCCGCAAAACTGCTGAGCTGCGCCGCCCTCGCCGGCGTTCTGCCGCTGGCGGCCCAGTCGCAGGATACCGGGACGATCACGTCGTGGGATCTCCAGACACAGGAGCGCACCGTCTCTGTCATTCGAAACGGCATGGACCGGTTCGAAGAGGCGAACCCGGGCTACAAGGTGGTGGACTCGCATTTTGCCAACGACGCCTACAAAACCAAACTGAAGATTGCGTTCGGCGCCAACGAGGCGCCCTGCATCTTCACCACATGGGGCGGCGGGCCGCTGCGGGAGTATATCAAATCGGATCAGGTGGTGAATCTGACACCTTATCTGGAGGCGGTCCCGGAGTTCGCGGATCGTTTCATGCCCGCCAGTTTCACGGCCGTGACCTTCGAGGGCGATATCTACGGCCTGCCCGCCGAGACCACGGCGGTGGGTGTCGTCATCTACAACAGGGAACTTTTCGAGGAGAACGCCATCACGCCGCCCGAGACCTGGGACGAGTTGATGGCTGTCGTCGCACAATTGCAGGAGAAGAATATCGCTCCGTTCGCGCTTGCCAACAAGACCAAGTGGCCGGGATCGATGTTCTTCGTCTACCTCGCCGACCGTATTGGCGGACCGGAGACCTTTCTCAAGGCCGCGGATCGTGAACCCGGTGGCAGTTTCGAGGACCCGGCCTTCATCCAGGCGGGCCAGATGTTGCAGGATCTGGTAAGGGCTGGCGGGTTCGCGCGCGGCTATAACGGGCTCGATTACGACATTGGCGGGTCGCGGCGCCTTCTCTATTCCGGCCGGGCCGCCATGGAACTGATGGGCACCTGGGAATTTGCCACGATCGCCAACGAAAACCCCGATTTTGCCGACAAGATCGGCTTCTTCCCGTTTCCGTCGGTGCAGGGCGGCAAGGGCGATCCCGACAATGTCGTCGGTACGCTGGGCGACAACTTCCTGAGCATCTCGTCCTCCTGCCAGCACAAGGACGCCGCCTTCGATCTTCTCATGCACCTGACCGACGATACCGCCGTGCAAAAGAAACTCGAAGACAACGGAATCATGCCAGTCAAGGATCTCGTTATCGCGGATCCCTACCTTTCGGGCGTGATGGAAATGGTGGCGAAGGCTCCGAGCGTCCAGCTCTGGTACGATCAGGAACTGCCGCCAGCGCTCGGCGAGGTTCACAAGGACACCACGCAGGAGCTTCTTGGCCTGTCGATCACGCCCGAGGAGGCCGCAGCGAAGATGGAAGCGGCTGCGCAGGCCCAGACCGGCAACTGATCACCGGTTCAACAGCCACCCCTTCAGGTTGAGACAAACGTCCGGTCGCTGTCGCTGTCGCAGGCGGCGGCCGGCGGTGTGTCTCAGGAAAGGCGTTTGCCCATGTCTTCCGCTGATATCTCCCCGGACCATCGCCGATCGACCAGACGTTTTCGCAAGGCGCAGAAGCTGGCCCCCTTTGTCTTTCTGGCGCCCGCGATCTTTCTGCTGCTGGTATTTCTGCTCTATCCGCTGGTTTCCAGCTTCCGTCTGTCCTTTGTCGACTGGAACGGACTGGGCAATGGCGCCGTCTTCGTCGGTTTCGACAACTGGACTCGCCTGATGAACGACACGCTGTTCTGGCGCTCGGCCTGGCACAACATCCTGCTCGCGGTCTTTTCCATCCTCGTGCAGCTTCCCATCGCCGTGGTGCTGGCGGTCGTTCTCGATGAGGCAAGCAAGGGCTCGCGATTGCTCAAGATCTTCTATTTCCTGCCGCTCCTGATGTCGAGCGTCGCACTCGGGGTGCTGTTCAAGAACATCTACGATCCCAATTTCGGCCTGATCAACGGCATTCTCGATGGCCTCGGCCTCTATGGCTGGACGCAGGACTGGCTGGGGGATCCGAAGATGGCGCTCGGCTCGGTGATCGCCGTCGTCTCCTGGCAGCATATCCCGTTCTACATGGTGCTGTTTCTTGCCGCGCTCTCCTCCTTTCCGCGCGAAATCACCGAGGCCGCACGGCTCGATGGCGCAAGCGGGCGAACGATATTCTGGCGCCTCAAGCTGCCACATCTTCAGGGCACGTTCCGCACCGCGGTGCTGCTCGTGGTGATCGGTTCGATGCGCTATTTCGACCTGATCTACGTGATGACCGGCGGCGGGCCGGAAAATGCCTCCGAAGTGATGGCGACCTACATGTACCGCACGGTCTTTTCCTCCTTCCAGCTGGGCTACGGCAGCACCATCGCCTCGGCCATGTTCATCATCATCATGGTGATCGCCGTCGTCTCGCTCCGGGTTTCCAAACGCTTCGAGACGGAGGTCTAGGGCGATGGCGAAAAGCTCCTTCAAACTCTCGCGCATCACGATCCCGGCGCTTGGCCTCTTCTGGCTCGCCGTTACCACACTGCCGTTCATCTTCGTCGTCTTCACCAGCCTGAAGACACAGGAGGAAACCTATGTGAATCCGGTCTGGGCGCTGCCTGAATCCCTGAACTTCGGCAATTACGTTCAGGTCATTCAGGGGAATTACCTGACCTACCTGCGCAACAGCACCTTCGTGATCGTCGTGTCGGTGGCGCTGATCGTTAGTGTCAGCACGATGGCGGCCTATGCATTGGCGCGGCTGAAATTCCGCTTCAATGCCGCGCTCTTCGGGCTGATCGTCGCCGGAATGATCGTGCCGCTGCATGTCACCCTGGTGCCCGTCTATCTGATGACGCGCTCGCTCGGCCTCTATGACACGCTGTTTGCGCTGATCGGTCCCTATGTGGCGACCAGCCTGCCGGTTTCCGTCTTCATCCTGACGGAGTTCATGCGGCAGGTCCCGCGCGAACTGGAAGAAGCGGCGCTTCTGGATGGTTGCGGGCCGTTCAAGATCTTCGCGCGGATCTTTTTCCCGCTGTCGGGGCCGGGCATCTCCACGGTCGCAATCTACAACGGCATCATGCTGTGGAACGAGTTCGTCTTCGCCTATGTGCTGACCTCCTCGCCAGCGGTGCGCACGCTGCCGCTCGCGGTGTGGGAATTTCAGGGGCGGTACGCGGCCGATATTCCCACGATCCTTGCCGTCGTGACGCTCAGCACCCTGCCGCTGATCGTCGTCTACGCGATCGGGCAGGAGAAGATCGTCAACGGCATGATGGCCGGATCGCTCAAAGGCTAGGGAAGGTATCGAAAAATGACCTCCATCACACTGAAGAACGTGGAAAAGCGGTTTGGCCAGGTGACGGTTCTCCACCAGATCGCGCTCGGCCTTGGCGACGGGGAGTTCTGTGTCTTCCTTGGCCCTTCCGGTTGCGGAAAATCGACGCTCCTGCGGATGATCGCCGGCATCGAGAGCGTCACCTCGGGCGAGTTGCGCATCGGCGGCGAGTTGATGAACGACGTTCTGCCCTCGGAGCGCCGCGTGGCGATGGTGTTCCAGAACTACGCGCTCTATCCGCACATGAGCGTATTCGAGAACATGGCGTTCGGCCTGAAGCAGGCAAAAACGCCGAAGGACGAGATCGAGCGCCGGGTAATGACGGCGGCGCGCACGCTCCAGATCGAGCCGCT
>NZ_JBKEAE010000095.1:0-8337 GCF_047971885.1 Tropicimonas sp.
GGATCACTTGTTGAGATCGGGGTCCAGCGCCGACAGGCCCTTCAGGATGTCGATGGCATAGGCCAGCTGGTAATCCTCCAGCCGCAACTGCGCCGATTCCTCGGCCTTCGTGCGCTCTTCCTCGATCTGGCGCCGCTCGTCCTCGGTCAGGCTGTCGTTTTCGAGGCGGCCGCGCAGGTCTGCCTCGGAGCGGTTGAAATGTTCGAGCGCGGGGTTTTCCTCTTCCGCCTCGGCGGCCGCCCTGGGGTCGACCCGCGGCTGCTCGACCACGATGTCGGGCGAGACGCCGAGCGCCTGAATAGAGCGGCCCGACGGGGTATAATAGCGCGAGGTGGTCAGCCGCATTGCCGCGTCGCCCTTGAGCGGCATCACGGTCTGGACCGAGCCCTTGCCGAAGCTCTTGGTGCCGACGACGATGGCACGGCGGTGATCCTGAAGCGCACCGGCGACGATCTCCGAGGCCGAGGCCGACCCGCCGTTGATCAGCACGACGATGGGCTTGCCATCGGCCAGGTCGCCCTCGGTGGCGTTGAAGCGGTCGCCGTCCTGCGGGTTGCGCCCGCGGGTCGAGACGATCTCGCCCTTGTCGAGGAAAGCGTCGGAAACCTTGATAGCCTGAGTCAGCAGCCCGCCGGGGTTGTTGCGCAGATCGAGAACGAAACCGTTCACGTTATCCATGCCGCCCAGTTCCCCGACTGCTTCGTTCAGGCCGCTTTCGAGGTTGGGATAGGTCTGGTCGTTGAAGGTCGTCACCCGCAGGACGACCGAATCGCCCTCGGTCCGGGTGCGCACCGCCGTCAGCTTGATGGTGTCGCGGGTGATCGTCACGTCGAACGGCTCGTCCACCCCCTCGCGCACCACCGTGACGATGACATCCGAGCCGACCGGCCCGCGCATCATCTTCACCGCCTCGTCCAGCGTCAGGCCGAGCACGCTTTCCCCGTCGACATGGGTGATGAAGTCGCCCGCCTGGATGCCGGCCTCGTAGGCGGGCGTATCGTCCATCGGCGAAACGACCTTGACGAAGCCCTCCTCCTGCGTGACCTCGATGCCCAGACCGGCGAAGGAGCCGCGGGTCTGTTCGCGCATGTCGTCGGCGTCTTCGGGCACCAGATAGCTCGAATGCGGGTCGAGCGATGTCAGCATCCCGTTGATTGCCGATTCGATCAGTTCCTTCTCGTCGACCTCTTCGACATATTGCGCGCGCACACGTTCGAAAATGTCCCCGAACAGGTCGAGTTGTTCGTAGACCGAACTGTTCCGCTCGGCTTCCTGGGCGATCAGTGGCCCGGCAACCTGTGTGCTCAGCACCGCGCCGGCGAGGACTCCTCCCGCCGCGGCCATGACGAATTTCTTCATTCGGTCCTCATCCGTTTGGTCCCGTGAGGGCTCCCCCGGCCCGGTTTGCCGGCCCGCTGCCCCGCTTCGGTCCATATAAAGCGCGTTGCCGCTCCGGTTACCACCATTCTCTTGCAATTTGTGGCCGGGCGCTTCCCGGTCTGACCATCAGCACCGGCGGATCGCCCCTCCGAACGATCCGTCGCGCATCAACATAGATCCGATCCGCGGCGGCAGACACCACAAGAATGTCGCTTGCGGTTTCACCAGCCATCACGATTGCGTAGCCGGGGCAAAAGCCGTGGCTTTCTCGCCCCGCTCCGCGCGACGCCCAGGTTTGCTCAGTGGTCGATCAGGCTGCTCCCCGTCATCTCGGCCGGCAGCGGCAGCCCCATGAGTTCGAGAATGGTCGGCGCCACATCGGCAAGCTTGCCGTCATGCAGCGTCGCGCCCTCGGGCCCGTTGTAGAGAATCACCGGAACGAGGTTCGTCGTATGCGCGGTGTGCGGCCCGCCGTCCTCGGCGATCATCGTCTCGGCGTTGCCGTGATCGGCGATCACCAGCATCGCCCCGCCCACCGCGTGCAGTGCCGCGATTACCCTGGAAAGGCCCTGGTCCACAGCCTCGACCGCCTTCATCGCCGCCGCAAGAATGCCGGTATGCCCCACCATGTCGGGATTGGCGTAGTTGGTGACGATCAGGTCGTAGCGCTGTTCGATCGCTTCGACGAATTTCGCCGTCACCTCGGGCGCCGACATTTCCGGTTGCAGGTCATAGGTCGCCACCTTGGGCGATTTCGGCATGAAGCGGTCTTCGCCGGGATAGGGCGTCTCGACCCCGCCGTTGAGGAAGAAGGTGACGTGCGGATATTTTTCCGTCTCGGCCAGACGGAACTGCCGCAACCCCTGCTTCGAAACCCATTCGCCCAGCGTGTTCACGATGTCCTGCGCCGGGAAGATCACATCCATATAGCGATTGTGACGGTCGGAATATTCCACCATGCCGCAGACCGCCGCCCAGCGGGGTCGGGCCGAGGCATCGAATTCGACAAAATCCGGATCGGCAAGCGCGGCGAGGATCTCGCGCGCCCGGTCGGCGCGGAAGTTGAGAAAAAGCAGCCCGTCGCCGTCCTGCGGCCGGATATATCCGTCGATCTTCGTCGCCTTGATGAACTCGTCCGACTCGCCGCGCGCGTAGGCGGCTTCGCAGGCGGCCTGGCCGCTTGCGGCCTCGAATTCGGCCGTGCCGCTGACGATCAGGTCGAAGGCCTGCCTGACCCGTTCCCAGCGGTTGTCGCGGTCCATGGCATAATAGCGCCCGATCAGCGAGCCGACATGCGCGCCGGCGGGCAGTGCGGCCTCGAATTCGGCAAGCTGGCCGGCGGCGGATTTCGGCGGTACGTCGCGGCCATCGGTCAGGGCGTGGATCTGAACCGGAACGCCCGCCGCGGCGATGACCCGCGCCGCCGCTACGATATGGTTCTGGTGCGAATGCACGCCGCCCGGCGAAACCAGCCCCGACAGATGCGCCACGCCTCCCGTCTTCCTGAGCGTGGCAATGAATTTCTGCAATGCCGCCCGCGGGGCGAAGGACCCGTCCTCGATCGCAAGGTCGATCTGGCCAAGATCCATCGCCACCACCCTTCCGGCGCCGATATTGGTGTGCCCGACTTCGGAATTGCCCATCTGCCCGTCGGGCAGGCCGACCGAATGGCCGAAGGTGACAAGCGTCGCGTGCGGGCAAGTCGCCATCAGGTTGTCGAAAGTCGGGGTATTGCCGAGAACAGGCGCGTTGCCTTCGACCTCGGGCGGTTTGGTGCCGATGCCCCAGCCATCGAGGATGCACAGGACGACAGGTTTGGGAATGCTCATGAGAAGGCCTCCTTGGTTGGGGTCTACCTAGTGCCGGTTGAAAGGAAAGAAAACCGAAACAACCGTGCCGGGCCGACAAGTCGCGGCCGCCCCCATGCCGACAAAAGGCGACAGAACGCCGGTTGCCCGGCGCGCCCGAAGCGCTAGGTTGCAACTTGCAGGCCCGGCCGGCGAAACATCCGTCCGCGCCGGCCTGTTTTTTCGAATCTGGAGATCGCGATGCCTGCCCCGGTGAACAAGTTCAAGGCCCGTCTCAGGACGGGCGAAACCCAGATCGGCCTGTGGCTCGGCCTTGGCGAGGCGACCACGGCCGAGCTCTGCGCCGGAGCCGGCTTCGACTGGCTGGTGATCGACGGCGAGCACGGGCCGAACGGCCTGCGCGACATGCTCGATCAGCTTCGCGCGGTGGGCGAACGCAGCAGCGCGGTCGTGCGCGTGCGCGACGACAACCGTTCGGTCCTCAAGCAGATGCTCGATATCGGGGCGCAGACGCTGCTGATTCCGATGATCGAAAGCGCCGCCCAGGCCAGCGAGGCCGTCCGCTCGGTCCGCTATCCGCCCGGGGGCGTGCGCGGGGTTGGTGCCGCGCTGGCGCGGGCCTCCGATTTCAGCGCGATCCCGGATTATCTGGAAACCGCCGACGAGCAGATTTGCCTCCTGCTCCAGGTCGAGACGCTTGCCGGTGCGGCGGATATTGATGCGATTCTCGCCGTGGAGGGGGTTGACGGCATCTTTGTCGGCCCGGCCGATCTGGCTGCCGATATGGGGCATCTTGGACAGCCCGGCGCGCCAAAGGTCAGAAGGCTGGTGCGCGATCTGCTCGAACGGATCCGCCAGAGCGGCAAGGCCGCGGGAATCCTGACCTTCGACCACGATCTGGCGCGTGAATACGCCGCAATGGGGGTGGAGTTTCTTGCGGTCGGATCCGACGTCACAACCTTTCGCGACGGCCTGAAGACGTTGCGCGCGATGTTCTGATGTCAGCGACGTTGAAGAATGATCGGTATTCGCCGCCGAGAGGCGGCATGGAGGCCATTGCGCCCTGATTGAACAAGGCACCCGGGTGCGGCTCGTGCTTCATTCGAGCGGCAGCAATGCTCACATCGCCGGCTTTTGCGAACCGCAGGGCATTGTGGCCGCTGGAATGACAGGCCGACGGATCGCCTCATTCCCGGTGATAGGGGGTGCCGGCCAGTATTGATGCCGCGCGATAGATCTGTTCGGACACCATCACCCGGGCCAGCAGGTGCGGCCAGACCATGCTGCCCAGCGAAAGCGCCAGATCGGCGCGCGCGACAAGGGCGGGATCGAGCCCGTCCGCGCCGCCAATGATAAAGGCGAGGTCCTGACACCCGCTGTCCCGCCACGAGGCGAGCCGCGCGGCAAGACCGGGCGATGTCATCGTCCGGCCGCGTTCGTCGAGCGCAACCACGGTCGCGCCGCCGGGCAGGGCCCTTTCGATCAGCGCCGCCTCGCCTGCCTTGCTTCCGCCCTTGCGCTCGTCCACCTCCGTCACGGCGACCGGAGACAGACCGAACGCCCGCCCGGTGCGCCCCGCGCGGGTGCAATAGTCGGAAACGAGCTCCCGTTCGGGGCCCTGGCGCAGCCGGCCAACAGCCACGATATGAAGCCGCATCAGCCGGCGGACTGCGCCGGTCTGGTCTCTCCGACCGACATCCACATCTTTTCGAGCTGATAGAATTCGCGCACCTCGGGGCGGAACACATGCACGATCACATCGCCGGCGTCGATCAGCACCCAGTCGCCGGTTTCCTTGCCCTCGATCTTGCACAGGATGCCGGGATCCTCCTTGAGCCGTTCGACCAGCTTGTCGGAAATGGCGATCACCTGCCGCGACGACCGGCCCGAACAGACGACCATGTAATCGGCCATCTGCGATTTGCCGCGCAACCCGATCGTCACGACATCCTCGGCCTTGTCTTCGGACAGTGAGTAGAGAATCCGTTCGAGCAGCGCTTCACCGGTCGCGATCTGACCGAACTCCATCGGCGCACTCATCGGCGCCACTGCCGCCGCCCTTTGCGTGGCGGCTCCCGCATGGTGAGACAGGACATCGTCCTCCTGATAGCGCGCCGCCTGGTCCCGGCGCTGGACCTGCCCGGATGATAGCACCGCAGGCGGAACGGCTCAACGACAGCGCGCCGATTGCCGTTCAGGTGTGCCGCGGCACGTGCCGAGCGGTATCAGAATGCCGGTCAGGGCAATTCCGCAACCTGAACGATACCCGGGTTCGCGGCCTCTGACGCGGCGGGCGCTGCCAGCGCCTCGACCACAATCGCCATCAGGAGCATCGAAGCAATCAGTACAATATGAAATCTCGTATAAACCCGCTGCATCGGGCGCCTCTCCGTCATGTCAATACTCAAGGGATACGATAGGTATTAGTTATATCCATATGATTAATTCAAGGAGTGCGGCAATCTGGCGCCGACACATGCTCAAATTGCCGTGATCACGCTGAAATTTCGGGCTGCACCGCGTTGGGCGCCAGAAGACGCACCTCGCGCTGCGGGAAGGGAATCTCGATACCCGCCTCCCTGAACCGGTCCCACAGCGCCAGATAGACATCGCCGCGAACGTTGGTCAGCCCCTTGGTCGGATCGACGATCCAGAAGCGGAGCACGTAATCGACCGAACTGTCGCCGAAGCCGGTGATGTGGCAGACCGGGCTCTTGCCCTGGACAACGCGCGAGACCGACCTTGCGGCTTCGATCGCGGTGCTGCGCACCAGATAGGGATCGTTCGAATAGGCGGTACCAAATCTGATGTCGAGCCTGACGAACTCGTCCGAATGGCTCCAGTTGACCACCTGGTTGGTGATCAGATCCTCGTTGGGGATCAGGTATTCGCGCCCGTCCCGCGTCACCACCGAGACATAGCGGGCGCCGAGCGACTGGATCCAGCCGAAGGTCTCGCCCAGCGAGATCACGTCGCCGGGTTTCACTGACTTGTCCATCAGGATGATGATGCCCGACACGATGTTTGAGACGATCTTCTGCAGGCCGAAACCGATACCGACACCGATCGCCCCGGACAGGACGGTCAGCCCGCTGGGGTCGAAACCGACCGCCCTGAGCCCGAGGAAGATGGCCGAGACATAGAGGATCGCCTGCAGGATCTTGGTCAGCAGCACGCCGAGCGTGGGCGAAATATCCTTGTTGTCCTCGATCCGCCGCGTCGCCGAGTTCGACAGGAGACGCGCCGCGATCAGCAGCAGGCCGGTGATCACCAGCGCCTGAAGGATATCCAGTGCCGACAGGCGAAAGCTCTGGATCTGGATGGCGAATGCATCGAGCAGCCGCGCGGCGGCCCTGTTCAGTCCGGTGAAATAGAGCGTGGCATAGACCCACGCCATCCACGTCACCATGCGCCGGAGCAGCGGGTTGCCGATGAAGCGCGTCGCGAAACCGATGATCAGCCAGGCCACCGCGACCGTGCCGGCCAGCGCGATCAGGTAGCTGCGCGACGGGAAGAGACCCAGAACGTCGCGCATCACGAAGACCGTCGCCCAGCTCAGGATGGCGAAGGTGATCAGCGCCACCCGGCGTTGCAGCATGACCAGCACCCTGAGCTCTGACTTGCTGCGCCCGTGAAGGCCGCGAATCCACGTCCTGATGCGTTCGGCGAAGGTCAGCCGGACAAGCTGCGAGACGAGGATCAGCACCGCGATGATGCCAAGCTGCAGCAGCCGCGACGGCAGCAGCATCAGCTTCGCCGAGGTCCGCAACTGGCCGGCAAGCGCCTGCAATTCGCTCAGAATGGCCTGAATGTCCTGCTCCATAGGTGCAGGATTGCCCGCAAATCGGCAGGGGCGCAATGGCCAAGCCCTTGCGATGGCGCCCGAGTGGTTGTAGCGGAGAGGGATGGCAAAGATGATCGACATGGACGACCACGCGCGCCTGCCCTGGCGCTTTCACGGCCTCGAAGGCCGAGCGACCGCGCACCCGTGAGGGGCGGGCCGCCCTGTCGGCGGCGCCCCGTTTCCCCATGTCCGAGTCAATTACCCGACGGAGAGTTCCGACTGACCGCCCCCAAGACGCTCTACGACAAGATCTGGGATGCCCATGTCGCCGACGAGGCCGAGGACGGCACCTGCCTGCTCTATATCGACCGCCATCTGGTCCATGAAGTGACCAGCCCGCAGGCCTTCGAGGGGCTGCGCATGGCCGGCCGCAAGGTGCGCGCCCCCGAGAAGACCATCGCCGTGCCCGATCACAACGTGCCCACCACGCTCGATCGCGAAAACGGCATCGCCAACGAGGAGAGCCGCATCCAGGTCGAGGCGCTGGATACCAACGCGAAGGAATTTGGCATCAATTACTACCCGGTGAGCGATATCCGGCAGGGCATCGTTCATATCGTCGGCCCCGAACAGGGCTGGACACTGCCGGGCATGACCGTGGTCTGTGGCGACAGCCACACCGCCACGCATGGTGCCTTTGGCGCGTTGGCGCACGGCATCGGCACCTCGGAGGTCGAGCATGTTCTGGCCACCCAGACGTTGATCCAGAAAAAATCGAAAAACATGAAAGTGGAGATCGCCGGCAAGCTGCGTCCGGGCGTGACCGCCAAGGACATCACGCTCGCGGTGATCGGCCAAACCGGCACCGCCGGCGGCACCGGCCATGTGATCGAATATTGCGGCGAGGCGATCCGGGATCTGTCCATGGAAGGGCGGATGACGGTGTGCAACATGGCTATCGAGGGTGGCGCGCGCGCCGGCCTGATCGCGCCGGACGAGAAGACCTTCGACTACGTCAAGGGCCGCCCGCACGCCCCCAAGGGCGCGCAATGGGAGGCCGCGCTCGCTTGGTGGAAAACGCTTTTCACCGATGAGGGCGCGCATTTCGACAAGGTCGTGACCATCCGCGGTGAGGATATTGCCCCCGTCGTCACCTGGGGCACCAGCCCCGAGGACGTGCTGCCGATCACCGGCACGGTGCCGGCGCCGGAGGATTTCGCCGGCGGCAAGGTCGATGCCGCGCGCCGTTCACTCGACTCTATGGGCCTCAAACCCGGCACGCCGCTGACCGATATCGCCATCGACGCGGTGTTCCTCGGCTCGTGCACCAACGGCCGGATCGAGGATCTGCGCGCCGCCGCCGCA
>NZ_JBKEAE010000103.1:0-4739 GCF_047971885.1 Tropicimonas sp.
GACGGGCGACGTAGCGGGCAAGCGTGTCGATTTCGAGGTTGACCAGATCGCCGACCCTTGCCGCCCCCCAGGTCGTGACCTCGCGGGTGTGCGGGATCAGGTTGACGCCAAACGCGCATCCGTCGACCTCGTTCACCGTGAGCGATGTGCCGTTGAGCGCAACCGACCCCTTGGGCGCAATGAACCTGGCCAGCGCCTCGGGCGCGCGGAAGATCACGCGCAGGCTGTCGCCCTCGTCGCGCATCGCCACGATCTCGGCCACACCATCGACATGGCCGGAAACGATATGCCCCCCCAGTTCGTCGCCGACCCGCAGCGCACGTTCCAGGTTGATCCGGCCGCCCTCGGCCCAGTTTCCGATATTGGTCTTCGACACGGATTCAGCCGAAATATCGACGGCAAACCAGTCCGGCCCCCTGTCCACAACCGTCAGGCAAACCCCGTCGCAAGCGATCGACGCCCCCATGACCACACCGTTCATGTCATAGGACGTGCCGATCCGCACCCGCAGGTCGCCCGACTGCCGCTTCTGCCTGATTTCGCCGATGTCGGTCACGATTCCGGTGAACATGCCTGCCTCCGATTTCTGGCCCGTCCGGCGTACTTGTCCGGCATGGCTACCGCAAGCGTCAATGGCCGCGCAACGGGCGCCAGACGGCCATCGCATCGGGTCCGATCGCGCACAGCCGGTCGAGTTGGAACCGGGGCGCCGCGCCCAGCCGGTCGAGCCCCATGGCCCCGAGCGCCGGCCGCCCTTCGGCGCCAATCGCCATTCCGGCACTGAAGGTGACAAGCTCGTCAACCACCCCCGCCATGAGCAGCGAAGTGGCCAGCGCGCCGCCACCCTCGCAAAACACGCGCGTCAACCCGGCCCGGCCCAACGCCAGCAGCATCGCCTGCGGATCGAGCCCCCCATCCCCTACGGCGGCTTCGAACAGCCGCGCGCCGCGGGCGCGCCATCTTTCGCGCAGGTCTGCCGCCGCCTCTGGCCCGTGGCACAGCCAGACCGGTGCTGTCTCCATTTCGGTGAACAGCCGCCCCTGCACCGGAACATCCAGCCGCCGCGCGGCGACGATGCGCACCGGCTGGCGCGCCGCGCCCAGCCCGCGCACCGTCAGCACCGGGTCGTCGGCGCGCGCGGTTCCGGCACCGACCAGCACCGCATCGTGCCGCAGGCGCAGCGCATGAACCTCGCGCCGTGCCGCCGGACCGGTGATCCACCGGCTCTCTCCGGTTGCCGTTGCAATCCGTCCGTCGAGCGAGGCGGCCAGCTTGAGCGTGACAAGCGGGCGCCCCTCGATCACCCGCCGCAGGAACCCCTCGTTGGCGCGCCGTGCCCGCGCCTCAAGCACTCCGGTTTCGACGGTAATTCCGGCCGCACGCAGCAGCGCGAGGCCCGCCCCGGCGACGCGCGGGTCGGGATCGCCGGTGGCAACGACCACCCGCTCGACCCCGGCCGCGACCAGCGACGTGGCGCAGGGCGGCGTCTTTCCGTGATGCGCGCAGGGTTCGAGCGTGACATAGGCGGTTGCGCCGCGCGCCGCCTCGCCGGCCTGTGCCAGCGCCACCGCTTCGGCATGGGGGCGCCCGCCCGGCTGGGTCCAGCCGCGCCCGACAATGCACCCTGCCCGGACGATCACGCAACCGACCGCCGGGTTGGGCCAGACATTGCCCAGACCGCGCGCGCCGAGCGCCAGCGCCAACCGCATGAAGCGGCGGTCGGCCCCGGCCCCGGCGCGCTGGCTCACGACTGCGGCGCGGGGTTCGGGCGCAACTCGCTGACGAATTTATCGAAATCGTCAGCGGCCTGAAAGTTCTTGTAAACGCTGGCAAAACGAACGTAGGCAACGGTGTCGATCCGCGCCAGCGTCTCCATCACGATTTCGCCAATCACCTTCGACGGGATGTCGGTTTCGCCCATGCTCTCAAGCCGGCGCACGATACCCGAGATCATCTGGTCGATACGCTCGGGGTCGATCGGGCGTTTCTGAAGCGCGATCCTGACCGACCGCTCCAGCTTGTCGCGGTCGAAATCCTCGCGCCGGCCGTTCGACTTGATGACGACGAGATCGCGCAACTGCACGCGCTCATAGGTGGTAAACCTGCCGCCGCAGGCCGGGCAGAAGCGCCGTCGCCGGATGGCGACGTGATCCTCGGCCGGCCTGGAATCCTTGACCTGCGTATCGACATTTCCGCAAAACGGGCAGCGCATGCCTTCCCCCTTGTACCGCCATCTGGGGCATCGTCCCCTTTGTTCGCCCATGACTATAGGCAACCCGCCAAGACTTGGGTAGTACATTTATCCACATACCGCATGTGGCATTAAGTTACCCAAGGTGAGCGACGATTTCGCGGCGATGCGGGCTGTCACGATGCTCGAACAGGTAAACGCCCTGCCAGGTGCCCAATGCCATGCGCCCGCCCGATACCGGGATCGACAGGCTTGTCGGCAGAAGCGCGGCCTTGATATGGGCCGGCATGTCGTCGGGCCCCTCATAGGTGTGCCGCAGCCAGCGCATCGACGGGTCCGAGGCCGGCGGCACCAGCCGGTGGAAGAACTCGCGCAGATCAGCCTGAACCTCGGCATCGGCGTTTTCCTGAATCACCAGCGAAGCCGAGGTATGCCGGACGAAGACGGTCAGCAATGCCTCCCGAAGCCCCGCTTCGCGCACGAAAGCGGCAAGGTGCGGCGTGATCTCGTAGGTTCCCTGACCGGTGGTCGCAACTGCAAGGCGCGTCTGATGCGCCATGCGCTCAGAATCCCCAGTGCATCAGCCTGCGCCGGCTTTGCACACACAGCCCGCGCCCGCCTCCGGCAAGAAAGTTGTACCCGCGCTTGCTGATCGACAGCGAATAGCCGAAATCCTGCCCGGCAAGCCCGGCGATATCGCCATAGGGCACGATGGTGAATGTAACCGCGCTGCGCCCGCGCACCAGACGGCTGGGGGCACGGCCATTTGCGATATAGATGCGGGTGTTCTGCGGCTTGTGCATCCTGTTGACAACAAAATCGCCCGCAGCGCACCAGTAATCGATCGGCCCCGCCATCGGATAGCGCAGAACCTCGAAAACGCCCGCATGCTCGGGATCGGGTAGCACCGTCATGCCGTTATAGGCAACGGCGGCCCGCCCGGTCGCGGGCAGAACGGCCACCATGCCTGCCACCGCCAGACTTGCCGCAATGCGGCCAATGCGGCTCATCAGCGGCACCTTCGCAGGAGGCTCAATCGTCATCATCTTCGTTGAAACCACGGTGTTTGTCATCGCATAGCAGTTGTGCGTGCCCGACCGAACGGTTCTGGCCGACACCGTATTCCCCGGTGCGCAACACGATCCCGCCGCCCCAGTCGGTTTTCGCCTGTGGTCCCTGAAGGGCGAAACCGACGCTGCGCCGGTTGGGCTGGGTCGGGCTCGGCCCCCAGGGCCGCACCAGAACCACCCGGTCGGCAGGTTGCGCCCCGAGGTGGGAACGGGCGTATTCCGCCGCGCCGCAAAACGCGCGAGGCCCGCCAGAGGTGCCGAAAACCTCGAACCCGGATGCCGGGCCGGTTGCAATCAGGCCGTTCGCCACCCCCGCCGCCATCGCACCCGATGCAGCAAGGGAAGCCAGCGCCAGAACAAGACCGTACCTGAACTTCATGATCCGCTCCTTCCAGTCATAATACACGATGCCCGGATCGGCGACATCCTACAAGCGCGAGCGGTGCGGCCGCGCGGCATGCCGGGACGCGTCAATCCTCCCGGGCATCGAGAATTCGGGAATGATAGCAGTGCACGGTCGCCGGACGAACCATCATGCTGCGCCCGATGCCGCCGCCCGCGCGGAGGAACGATCCGCCGGTCTGTTCCGCCCCGGTGCCGACAACGAACCCGACGCTGCGCCTGCCGGTCACCGGGCTGTCGCTCAGCCCGCGGGTGACGACGACACGGCCGTTTTCGGGCGCCCCAAGCCGATGCCTGGCAAAAGCCGCGGCGGCGCAGAAATAGTCCATTTCCGTCGCCCCGGCCCGCCCGAGAACATCGAAGCCCTGGGCCGTTCCGGTCGCTATCATCCCGTTCTCGGCCTGATAGGTCATGGTGCCCTGCGCCTTGGCGGTTCCGGCCAAACCGGCCAGAGCCATCACCGAGACGCGCAATATCGAACCCGCACGCATACCCTCACCTCACCCTGGAGTTGGCAAACCTCACCGTGCCCGAGTGTCCGCCGGCGCGCGACAATCGACAACCGGCATTCCACCGGGCGCGACGAAATCACGCCGCAGGAAAGCCCGACCGCCGGGACCGGGCGCCCCTACTGGTCGAGAAAGCTGCGCAGCTTGCGCGAACGGCTCGGGTGCTTGAGCTTGCGCAGTGCCTTGGCCTCGATCTGGCGGATGCGTTCGCGGGTGACGCTGAACTGCTGGCCGACTTCCTCCAGCGTGTGATCGGTGTTCATGCCGATGCCGAAGCGCATGCGCAGCACCCGCTCCTCGCGCGGGGTGAGCGAGGCCAGAACCCGCGTCGTCGTCTCCTTCAGGTTCTCCTGAATGGCCGAGTCGAGCGGCAGGACGGCGTTCTTGTCCTCGATGAAATCGCCAAGCTGGCTGTCTTCCTCGTCGCCGATCGGGGTCTCAAGGCTGATCGGCTCCTTGGCGATCTTCATCACCTTGCGGACCTTCTCCAGCGGCATCTGGAGCTTTTCGGCCAGTTCCTCCGGCGTCGGCTCCCGGCCGATCTCGTGCAGCATCTGCCGCCCCGTG
>NZ_JBKEAE010000190.1:0-4796 GCF_047971885.1 Tropicimonas sp.
CATCCGCATTGCCCTCATCAACCGCTTCAACGCACTCGGCACCGCCGAGATCAAGCGTGTCGCATGAACTCAACGGGGAAAGGGGGAAACTCGCTCAAAGGCTGAGTTCTGCAACAACGCCAATGATCTGCACCATAGCCGGTTCGCCACATCATCGTAGCGAACCGGCCAAAAGGAGCTTGCAGGGTGCGACATGCGGTCACGTCTTCGTGAGCGTCTACGGAGCTTTCGGGCTGTTGCAGGCCCCAAAATTCCATAGGTCAAATCGTGGGTTGACGCTGCCACCCTTGGCGGCACACCTCTCTAAGTGGCTGAAATCAAGCAGAAACATAGAGAGGATTTGGTGGAGCCAAGGGGAGTCGAACCCCTGACCTCTTGCATGCCATGCAAGCGCTCTCCCAACTGAGCTATGGCCCCGGTAGCGCGCTGTCTATTGGCGCGCAGGCGCGAGTTCAAGCGAAAAATCGCGCCTTGCCGGCCGTTCCTCAGGAATCGTCGTCGTCATTGCCGACGTCGGCGATATCGTCGAGCGACACGTCGTCTTCATCGGCGTCGTCGTCGAGCACGTCATCGCCCAGATCGACATCGGCCGTGTCGTCGTCGAGATCGTCGTCGTCGTCGATCAGCACGTCATCGTCATCGTCGTCGGTAACCTTGCTCTTTTCTTCCTTGATCAGCACGCGCGACTTGGCACCGGTATCGAGATGCACCACATCCCCGGTATAGGGGCTGATGACAGGGTTGCGACCCAGATCGTAGAAGCGCTTTCCGGTGGTCGGGCAGACGCGCTTGACTCCCCATTCTTCCTTGGGCATCCGGTGGTCCTTCAACTGAGGGCGGAACTGAGGGACGCCCGATGCCACACGCGCGGCCTCCTGTCAACGTGGAGATTGCGGTGCCGGGAGACAGGGCCATGGAGACGGTCGTTCTGGATGGAGATCCGCCGATAACGCTGGTGCTGCGCACCTCGGCGGCGGCACGGCGCTATTCCCTGCGCGTGTCCCGGCTTGACGGGCGGGTGACGCTGACGATGCCGCGTCATGCCTCGCGCCGGAAGGGAATCGCATTCGCGACGCAAAAGGCGGAGTGGATTCGCCGCAAGCTGGCCGAGCAGGCTGCGCCGGTGCCGGTTGGCATCGGGTCGTCGCTGCCGGTCGACGGGGTGACGGTCACGCTGAAGCGTGGCGCGAAAAACCGCCTGCTGCTCGGGCAGGGCTGTCTCGAGATCGCCGCCGATGCCGTTCCGGCCGCCGCCAGGACCGTCCTGCGCGCCCATGCGCGCGACAGGATCGCCGGAGCCGCCGCCGGTTTCAGCCGCACGCTCGGCAGGCCATTCAGCGGGATCACCCTGCGCGACACGCGCTCGCGCTGGGGATCGTGCAGCGCCCGGGGGGCGCTGATGTTCTCGTGGCGGCTGATCCTCGCCCCGCCTGCAGTGCTCGACTACGTCGTCGCGCACGAGGTGGCGCATCTGGCGGAAATGAACCACGGCCCGCGATTCTGGGCGACGGTCGAACGGCTCTGGCCGGAGTATCGCGTGCATCGCGCGTGGCTCCGCCGGCATGGCGAGGTGCTTCACAGCTACCGTTTCGGCGATTGACGCCGCCGGCCCGCGCGTGGTCCCCTGCGTCCATGCTGATCAATCCGCGCCCTTCCGAGTCCGGTCACAATCCGGCGCATGTGCCCGCCGCGCACGACAGGCTTTACCGCACCATGCGGTTGCGCATCATGCATGGCGAAATCCCGCCCGGAACGGCGATGACTCTGCGCGGGATCGGCAGCGAATTCGGGGTTTCGATGACGCCCGCGCGCGAGGCCCTGCGGCGCCTTGTGGCCGAGGGCGCGCTGACGCTTTCAACCTCGGGGCGGGTTTCGACCCCCGAGCTTTCCAAC
Organism: Tropicimonas sp.; assembly: GCF_047971885.1. Classification (NCBI taxonomy): domain Bacteria; kingdom Pseudomonadati; phylum Pseudomonadota; class Alphaproteobacteria; order Rhodobacterales; family Roseobacteraceae; genus Tropicimonas; species Tropicimonas sp. The sequence goes on from NZ_JBKEAE010000190.1 coordinate 1,894, forward strand.
GACCGGATCGAGGAACTGGCGACGCTCAGGGCGCTGCTGGAGCCCGAGCTTGCCGCGCGGGCGCTGCCGCGCGCCTATCTGGCGTTGATCGACCGGCTGAACACCATCAACCAGACCATATCCGACGCGGTCGAACGAAAGGATGCCCCGGCATATATCCGCACCAATCTGGAATTTCACCGGACGCTTTACCTGCGCGCCCAGGCGCCGGCGATGCTGGCGCTTGCCGAGACCGTATGGCTGCAACTGGGGCCGACGATGGGCATGCTCTACGACCGGCTCAGGCGCACCGAATCCCCCTATCATCACAAGCTGATCCTCGCGGCGCTCCGCGCCGGAGACGAGCCTTCGCTGCGGCTGGCGGTCCGCGCCGATGTCACTCAGGGGTTGCGGCTGCTGGCACAGTGAAGGGGCGGTCTCCGACGGCTTCGCGCCAGTGACGCCGGCACAGCGATACATAGGTTTCATTGCCGCCGATTTGCACCTGCGCCCCCTCCAGCAGCGCCCTGCCGTCGGGGCCCATACGGGCGACCATCGTCGCCTTCCGGCCGCAATGGCAGATCGTGCGGACCTCGCGCATCTCGTCCGCCAGGGCGAGCAGCGCGGCGGATCCCGGGAACAGCCGGCCCCGGAAATCGACCCGAAGGCCATAACACATGACCGGAACCGCAAGATCGTCGACCGCCCGCGCAAGCTGCCAGACCTGTGCTTCGCTGAGAAACTGCGCCTCGTCGACAAAGACGCAGGCGATACCGTCGCTGTCGAGGCGTTCGGAAATCCGCGCGAAGAGATCGTCCCGCTCCGAAAAGACCTCGGCCGGCTCGGAAATGCCGATGCGCGAGCCGATCCGCCCGGTGCCGGCGCGGGTGTCGATTCCGGCGGTGAGAAGGAAGGTGTTCATCCCGCGTTCGCGATAATTGTACGATGCCTAGAGAAGGACGGTCGATTTCCCCGCGTTCATCGTCGCGTAGTGAAAGTAGAGCTTGGCCATGCGCCGCGCTTAGCGCGCCGGGGGCGGGATGGGCAAGCGCGCATGCGCCTTTCGTTTGCGGGGTCAGGCGAACGCGGCCTCGAGCGCGATTTCGACCATATCGGCAAAGCTGGTCTCGCGCTGGTCGCTCGGCAGCGCCTCGCCGGTAAGCAGATGGTCGCTGACGGTCAGCACCGCCAGCGCGCGGCTGCCGTATCGGGCGGCCACGGTATAAAGCTCGGCCGCCTCCATTTCGACGGCAAGCACGCCGTGGCGCGTCAGTTGCTCCACCAGGTCGGGGCGCTCGTCGTAAAACACGTCCGACGAATAGATGCCGCCGACATGTGTCCGGATACCCCTGTCGCTGGCAGCGGTCGCGGCGGACGAGAGGAGTTTCCAGTCGGCGCAGGGCGCATATTTCATTTCGCGGAATATTCCGCTGGATGGGGTTGAGAACGTTGACGATGTCATTGCGAGAACGATATCGCGAATGGCGACTTTTTCCTGCATTGCACCGGCCGAGCCGATACGAATCAGGGTCTCTGCACCATAGTCGCGAATAAGCTCGTTTGCGTAGATGGAAAGAGACGGCATTCCCATGCCGGACCCCTGGATCGTGACCCTGTTGCCGCGCCAGGTTCCGGTAAAGCCGAGCATCCCCCGAACCTCGTTCACGCAGACGGGATTTTCGAGAAAGGCCCTGGCCGCCCATCTGGCGCGAAAGGGATCTCCTGGCATCAGGACTGTTTTTGCGATTTCGCCAGGCTTTGCGCCGATATGGACGGTCATGAGTCCTCCGGAAAACCGGACCGAATGCGCGATTCGCCCGATTGATGATTCTGGAATATACTTAAATCGCAAGTTCCGATATATCGGTTCCTGCGGCTTCCGCATCCTTTACCCATTGCGGCTTGCGGCCACGTCCGGTCCAGGTCTGCTTCGGGTCTGCTGGATTGCGGTATTTGGGCGGATTCTTCCGCCCCCGAACGCGGCCACCCTGCTGAATTTCCAGCGTCAGTTCGGATAATTTGTATCCATGCGCGAGCGCTGCCTGTTCGGCAGCCTCGAGCGCGGCGCGGCGTTCCCGTTCGGCAAGCGAGACAAGGGCTGTATCCACGTCGGCGCGAAGCTGTTCAAGCTGGGCGCGCGAAAGCTTGTCGAGTTTGTAATCCATTTAACACTCCGTAGCGGTTGGAATCCGACCAAAGCCACATTTGGGAGGTGAAATCAATTCGGATTCGCCAATGCGTGGCGATATTTGCGGAAACGAGCCTATTCGGCGGCGTGTTTATCCGGATTCGCCAGTTCGACAATATCCATCATGATGCGATTCATCTCGAAATCCTTTGGCGTGTATACCCGGGAAACACCCATTTCCATCAGCCGTGCCGCATCGTCTTCGGGTATGATTCCGCCGACAATCACCGGAAGGCCGCCAAATCCCGCATTTTCGAGATTGGTTATCGTTTCGAAAACCAGCGGCAGGTGGCTTCCCGAAAGTATGGACAGGCCGAGCACATGCGGGGTTTCCCGCTTTACCGCCTGAACGATCTCTTCGGGGGTCAGGCGGATGCCCTCGTAGTCTATTTCCATCCCGCAGTCGCGGGCACGGAACGCGATCTGCTCGGCGCCGTTGGAATGGCCGTCGAGCCCCGGCTTTCCGACAAGGAACTTCAGGCGGCGGCCCAGCCGGTCGGAAACGGAATCGACCGCAGCGCGAATTTCGCCGAGCCCCTCGGTCTTGTTCGAAACGGCGCGCGACACGCCGGTCGGGCCGCGGAACTGGCCGAAGACCCCGCGCATGACCTCGGCCCATTCGCCGGTCGTGGCGCCGGCCCTTGCCGCTGCGATCGAGGGTTCCATGACATTCGTGCCGGTTTCCGCCGCCGTCCGCAGATCGGCAAGCGCCCGCGATACGGCAGCATTGTCGCGC